>JAGRKY010000321.1 GCA_020442095.1 Bauldia sp. | reverse complement strand
TACATGATCACGAAGATCAGGATGAAGGGCAGGAACTGGACAAGCATGTTGCCCCCTGGGACATCGCCCGCCTGGGCGAAAGCCGGTGTCACGAACATACCTGTCTCCTGATTCGGCAGCCAAAGGGAGCCGTCTCCCTCAAAACGGCGCGGACTATAGCGAGGCCGCCCGCCAATGCAAACGATATAGGATACAGGATGAAATCGGGCCGGGTGACGGGGTGTCGCGGGAGCGAGCTCCCGCACCGCCCGGCGACTACACGACGAAGAAGTCGCTGGCCGTCAGGTGGAGGCCTTCGTCGAGGTCGGCGATCTTGTGCATGCCGCCATGCTTGCTTCCGTTCCGGTCGTGAAACAAATCGCCCGTGTTCTTGTCGTAAATGACGCGGTCCTTCTTGTCGTCGGCTTTGCTGCCGATCTCGAAGGCCTTGTTCTTCAGGTGCCCGGCTTTCAGCCCTTTGAAGACGGCGCTGTCCAGATAGATGGTATCCTCCTTGACGACAAAATCCTCGATCATGTCGCCATTCGATTTCTTTGGTGGCGCGTCGAAGTAGAAGATGTCGGCGCCGCCACCCCCGGTCAGGTTATCCCGCCCCATGCCACCATTGATTGTGTCGTTTCCCCCTTCCCCGTCGATGGTGTCGCGCCCCTTGCCGCCCTGGACGACGTCGTCGCCGTCACCGCCATCGATGACGTCGGCGCCGTTATCGCCATTGAGCTCGTCGTTGCCGGAGCCGCCGTCGAGATTGTCTGCGTTGTTCCCGCCATTCAGCATGTCATTGCCGGGGCCGCCGGCCAACAGATCGGCGCCGTAGCCACCGTTAAGAATATCGTTGCCTGCATCGCCCGACAGGAAGTCGATGCCGTCGCCGCCGTCGATATCGTCGTTGCCGTCGCCGCCATCGATGATGTCGAGCCCATCGCCACCGGCAAGCGTATCGTTCCCGCCTCGGCCGGATATCTGGTCGCGCCCACCGTTGCCCAGAATGACGTCGCCAAGATCGCCGCCGGTCAGGACGTCATTGCCCGAACCGGAGCGGAATTCGATCCGTTCGATGCTGACGATTGTCGTCCCGTCCCCGACGACGCTAGCGATCGAGGATTCGGCCAGATCCAGGGATAGACCGCGGTTCTTGTTGGAGCGATCGACGAAGGCGAAGTCAGTGCCGTCGCCCCCGTCGAGTATTTCGCCATCCCCTCCCTCCCCGAGCCGGCTGAATAGCCGGTCGTTACCACTGTCGCCATAGAGTTGGTCCGCGCCGCCCCCGCCGTCGATGCTGTCATTGCCGGCTCCGCCGTGGATTTCTCCTTCACCGGCGCCGGCGTCGATCACGTCGTTGCCGGAACCCGACTTGAAGAAGGCCAGGCTCTCGATACCGGTGAAGGCAACCGTCGCATCGGCAAGTACGCCGGTTCCGAGGACGGGATTGACGGTGATCGCGAGCGTGAGGCTGCTCAGGTCAAGATACAGGCGATCGAAGTCGGCTCCGCCATCAATGACCGTGTCTTCGCTGTCGGCGACAATAGTGTCGTCGCCTGACCCGCCGTACAGGGCGTCTGCACCCGCGCCACCGTCAATGCTGTCGTCCCCCCCACCGCCCCTGATAACGTCGTTGCCCTTGTAGGTGGCGACAAGATCGCTCTTCGACGTTCCCGTGATGTCGTCTGAAAAACTGCCAAAGGTAGCAGTATCTATGACCTGATATGAACTCGAACCACTCGTGAACGTCCACCCAGAGAGATCGATTGTTACCGGCGCGCTTTCATATCCACTATCAATATGAATGGTATTGCCGGCACCCTTTATGGAGAGGGTATTTGATAACCTGCCCCCGCCGACTTGAGTGGGGCTGAACACGACATAAAGAGAACTGAAGAAGAACTCCAATGCATCGATGTCGGTGACCGCATCGAGTACAACGCCCCCTTTCTGGACCACGACGGTGTTGGTTTCGCCCGCTCCGCCGCTTCCGTCCTGGGCACTGCCAGCGACCGTGAAGTGGGTCTCAAATCCATTGCTACCCAAACCAAGGAAGAAGGTGTCATCCCCGCCATCACCGACCAGTGTGGCGTCTTGCGGAGCCCTCAGAATGTCGTCGCCACCGCCGCCGATAAGGGTATCGCCGAAAGCGGCGAAGCCGAATTGGGTGAGGTGATCGACGCTGCTGCCGCCTTGATAGGTATCGGCACTGGGAAGAAGCAGATTGAGCGCTGGCGTGCCGCCGTACGTCTGGAGCTCGTTCCAAAACCCCGCGAGCGATCCGGAAATTCCGGTGATTGTCGCGACGATCGGGCCGCCGACTGCCTTGTAGAGGGTGGCGCTGGTGAATGTTCCGGCGGTCGGTTCATTGCTGCCGTCGTAGGCGAACCCTGTCCCGATGACTTCGAAGACAAAGCCGTCCCATTGTCCACCGTAATTGCTGATGATCTGGAACGTGGTTCCACTGACGGGATTGGGCGTACCGAATCCATCAAGCACCTGTTCAAGGCCCGGATTGACCGCAAGATTGCTGGTGAATGTGATGTTGGCCATGGATCAAGCCTCCCCGTTCAGCCGCAGGTGCCCGGTGCTCCGCCAAGCTAGTTCGAACGCGCAGTCTCGGTCCGACGACCCCGCAGTCGCCGGCTGAGCCGCCTCAGGAAAAGGCGGATTTGACCCCTTCGGGATCCGCTGAAATTTTGCTATGTTGCAACCGCAGGATAGTAGCCGCTCGCGGCGACTATCAATCTATGGATTTCCATAGGGCGGGTGACACCGCATCTGGATGATGCAACATCATCTGACCACCGACCTGCTGACCGAGCTGAATGCAGCACGTACGCTGGAGGATCTGTGGGCGGCCACAGCCGCCTATCTGGACCAGCTTGGCCTTTCTTGTTCGATCTACACCTTCGTCAAGCCGGGCCGTCACGACAAACCGCGATTCTGGACGTCGCTTCCCGCCTTCTGGCAAGACCGTTATGTCGACCGCAACTATGCGCGCGTCGATCCATTCTTCCGTCACTGCTGCAACACCTTTGAACCGATCGGCACGGGACCGGAGTACCTTGCCGACCACCCTTTCCTGACCAAGGCCGAGCGGCAATTCATCCATGAAGGCGCGGTCACGGGGTTCCGGTCGGGCTTCTCGGCGCCGGTCGGGCTTGTCGGTGGCGCGGGATTCGGCGGATGGAATTTCGGTTCGTTGATGTCACGGCGCGAGCTGGAATCCATACTAGCCGAGCGCGGCCGAGACCTCCGCCTGATCGCCTTCTACGTCCATCACTTCGCCGAACAGCTGGACTCCGGCGTGGACGGGACGGACGAGCGTCCATACGCGCCTCTGACGGATCGGGAGAAGGAATGCCTGTTGTGGCTCGGCCGCGGGCTCCGGACCGATGCCATAGCCGACCGGCTCGGAATAGCCTCGGTGACCGTAGACCTTCATTTCAAAGGCGCCCGCCGGAAACTCGGGGCCGTTACACGCGAGGAAGCCCTGGCCAAGGCAATCGCGGCCAATCTCATATCCCCGTAGGCCCGACCCTTAAAGCCTGCGCTGCGCATTGGCAGTCGGAACGTCGGCGTGATAACCGGTGCGATCTCCGCAACACTGAGAACATGCCCGTGTCCGAGATCGATATCCGCTCAATCGCCGAAAGACTGGACCAGCTCGTCAGGCTGGTCGAACGCGCCGTGCCGCCGGCGCCTGCGGCGCCCGACTTCAGCGCCGCCGACGCCTTCGTCTGGCAGCCCGACGCGAAGCGGCTTCAGCCGGTGCCGCGCGTCAACCGGGTCGAGCTGAATCTTCTCAAGGGGATCGACCGG
>JAGRKY010000320.1 GCA_020442095.1 Bauldia sp. | reverse complement strand
GTCAAGGACGGCCGTGTCGTCAAGGGCGTGCGCTTCGTCGATCTGCTCGATGCCGGCGACCCGGTCGAAGCGGCGACCGCCTATGACGCCGCCGGCGCCGACGAGCTCTGCTTCCTCGACATCACCGCGAGCCACGAGAAACGCGGCACCATCCTCGATGTCGTGGCGCGGACGGCCGAGGTCTGCTTCATCCCGGTGACGGTCGGCGGCGGCGTGCGCACCGTCGAGGACGTGCGGGCGCTGATGCTCGCCGGCGCCGACAAGGTCTCGATCAACACCGCGGCGGTGAAGGACCGGTCCATCGTCGCCAAGGCCTCGGAGAAGTTCGGCGCCCAGGCTATCGTCGTCGCCATCGACGCCAAGCAGGTCAGCCGCGAGGGCGAGCCGGCGCGCTGGGAGATCTTCACCCATGGCGGCCGGACGCCGACCGGCATCGACGCGGTCGACTACGCGGTCGAGGTCGCGCGGCTGGGCGCAGGCGAGATCCTCTTGACCTCGATGGACCGCGACGGCACCGGCGACGGCTTCGACCTGGCGCTGACCCGGACCATCGCCGATGCGGTGCCGATCCCGGTCATCGCCTCGGGTGGTGTCGGCACCCTCGATCACATGGTAGAAGGGGTGACCGAAGGCCACGCTTCGGCTGTGCTTGCCGCCTCGATCTTCCATTTCGGGACCTATTCGATCCACCAGGCCAAGGAACATATGGCAGCCTTCGGCGTACCGGTGCGGCTGGATGGCTAGGACGATGACCGATTTCACCCTGAACGACCTCGCCGCCATCATCGCCGACCGTGCCCGCTCCGGCGATCCCGGCTCCTATACCGCCAAGCTGGTTGGTGAAGGCGTTGCCCGCTGCGCCCGCAAGTTCGGCGAGGAAGCGGTGGAGGCGACGCTTGCCGCGGTCGGCGAGGAAGACAAGGCGCTGACCGGCGAGGCGGCCGACGTGCTCTATCATCTCCTGGTGATGCTCGAGGCGCGAGGCGTGCCGCTCGCCGCGGTGATGGCCGAGCTCGAACGGCGGACGGGGCAATCCGGCCTTGCCGAGAAGGCCTCGCGGTCGACCGCCCGGGGCGCCGGCTGATGGACCAGCCGACCCCGTCCACGGTATCCCCGCACCGCGTCTTCACCCGCGAGCAATGGGCGCGGTTGCGCGCCGACACGCCGCTGACCCTCGACGAGGCGGATGTCGAGCGGCTGAAGAGCCTCAACGACCCGGTCGTCCTCGACGACGTCGTGCAGATCTACCTGCCGATCTCGCGGCTTCTCAGCCTCTATGTCGCCGCGGTCCAGAATCTCTATGCCGCGACACGGACCTTCCTTGGCGACAAGGACGGGGTGATGCCCTTCATCATCGGCATTGCCGGGTCGGTGGCGGTCGGCAAGTCGACCACGGCGCGGCTGTTGAGGGCGCTGCTCCGCCGCTGGCCGAACACGCCGAAGGTCGACCTGATGACGACCGACGGCTTCCTGCTTCCCAACGCCGTCCTCCAGCGCGAGGGGATGATGGATCGCAAGGGCTTCCCGGAAAGCTACGACCGGCCGGCGCTCCTCGCCTTCCTCAACGACGTCAAGAGCGGCAAGCAGAAGGTCGCGGCCCCGGTCTATTCGCATCTCACCTACGACATCGTGCCGGGCGAGGAGGTGATGGTCGAGCGGCCCGATATCCTCATCGTCGAGGGCCTGAACGTGCTGCAGACCTCGCGCCTGCCGAAGGACGGCAACGCGGTTCCCTTCGTCTCGGACTTCTTCGATTTCTCGATCTATATCGACGCCGAGGAGGAGGTGATCCGGGCCTGGTACCTGGAGCGCTTCCTCAAGCTGCGGCAGACCGCCTTCGTCAATCCCGACTCCTATTTCCACCGCTATGCCTCGATCTCGGAAGCCGAGGCGACGACCTTCGCCGAGGGGCTGTGGGAGCGGATCAACCTCGTCAATCTCAAGGAAAATATCCTGCCGACCCGGCCGCGTGCCGACCTGATCCTGCGCAAGGACGCCAGCCACAGGATCGAAGAGGTGGCGTTACGGCGAATCTGAGCCGGAAATGAACTCCGCGGCCGGCGTCCTCCTTGATTTCTGGCCCTCCAACCCTGATATCGGACGCTGAATCCTTATTCCTTCTGACTTGAGAGGACCGATGCCTGAAGACAAAGAGGCGGCGCCGGAGGCGAACACGCCCGAGGAAAAGCCGGCCCCCGATGCAGCCGACGTGACGGCCCTCGCAGCCGAGGTGGCCGACCTCAAGGACCGCCTGGTGCGCACGCTCGCCGAGATGGAGAATCTCCGCAAGCGGACGGAGCGCGAGATTTCCGACGCCCGCCAGTATGCGGTGGCCTCCTTCGCCCGCGACATGCTGACCGTGGCCGACAACCTCCGCCGCGCCATCGATGCCGTCCCGGCCGAACAGCGCGCCGGCGGCGACAAGGCCCTGATCGCCCTGATCGAAGGGGTCGAGGTGACCGAACGCGGGCTCGAGCAGAGCCTCGGCAAATTCGGTGTCCGTCCGATCGACGCCAAGGGAACCAAGTTCAACCCCGAATTCCACCAGGCGATGTACGAGGCCGAGACGGCGGACGTTCCGCCCGGGCACGTCTCGGACGTGGTCCAGACCGGCTACGTCATCGGCGAGCGCATGCTGCGCCCGGCGCTCGTCGGGGTCGCCAAGGCGGCGAAGAAGCCGCCGGCACCCGCCAATGACGACAGCCAGCCTGACGGCGACGGCAAGCCGGCCGCCGAGGAGCAGGCCGGCGGCGCGGAGACGGCCAAGGCCGAAGCGGCTGAAGGCGTCGGCGCCGGAGGCGCTGAGACGCAGTCCTGATCGGCGGCGCGTAGCGGCCTATTCGGCCGCCGCGTTGCGGGCGACGCTGCCGTTCGGGTTCGGCTCGTCGTCGCCCTTGTCGGGGCTGACCCCGTTCTTGGCGGCGGATTCGGGCGTCCCGGCCGGCTCGTCGAGGGTCTTGAGGCCGGCGAGCCGCGGCATCGAGACAATGTTGTAGCCCGAATCGACGAAATGAACCTCGCCGGTCACACCGGTCGAGAGGTCCGACAGCAAATACAACGCCGAACCGCCCACTTCCTCGATGCTCACCGTGCGGCGCAGCGGCGCATGGCGCTGCTGGTAATTGAACATCAGC
>JAGRKY010000319.1 GCA_020442095.1 Bauldia sp. | reverse complement strand
TTGAAGATGTAGTCGCTGTTTGCGCCGGAGCGCCCGTGGCCGGCGCGGACATGGGCAAGAACCGCTTCCGGCCCGAGCCGGCCGGCATATTGCACATGCTTCCGGTCGACGATGTAGGTCACCGCGGCGACCTTCGGCCGGCCCTCGCGATGCAACCGGATGGTTCGCGTCACTTCCTGGTAGACGTTGGTGACGAGCTCCCTTTCGCGGAGATAGCCGAGCACCGCCTCGCGATCCTCGCCGCGGACCCGGAAGGCAACGCCGCGGCACGAGCCGCCGCGATCGAGGCCGAGCACCAGCCCCGGCTTCCCGCGAGTACCGCGATGGACCCAGGAATAGACGCAGAGCGAGCGATGGGCGCCCGCGAGATCGGCCGTCTCCCTTTCGACGAAATCGAAGCCCGGCCGCCACATCAGCGACCCGTAGCCAAAGACCCAGAAATCGGACATAGGCGGCTGGTCCGGATTGCAGGATTGAAAAGCCGGGTAACCGGGGACCCGACCGGAACGGCCGACCCGGGGCGGCGACGCCCTATCAGGTCGGGATATCGGGCGCAACACGAGGACTCATGACCAACATATCGGAACCCGAACGGCGGAGCCTTTTCCGGCGCCCCGTCATCATTGCGCCGGCCGTCGTCCTTCTGATCGTCCTGCTCTGGTGCGGCTACTGGTTCGCCGTCAACCTGATCGCGACCAACGCGATCGGCGGCCTGATTGCCTCGATGGCCGCCAACGGACGCACCGTCGACTGCACCACGGACACGACCGGCGGCTTTCCCCTCAGCCTCGATCTCGATTGCACGCAGCCGCATTTCAGCGATGCCGGAGCCGACATGGCGGTCGGATTGTCCCGGCTGACCGCGACCGCCCCGGTCTATTCGCCGGGCAGCGTCGCCGCGTCGCTTTCCTCGCCGATGGCCTTCTCCGCCCCGGTGCGCGGTTATGCCTATGACGCCAGTTGGGAGCGGGCCGTCGCCGAGGCGGATGCCGGCCTCTCCGGCCTCAAACGCGTGACCTTCGAGCTCGACGAGCTCGCCGTAACCGCGAAGCCGGACACGCAGCAGAAGCCGCCTTTCTCCAGGCTCACCGCCAGTCGCGCTGAACTGGTCGCCGAACCCGCCGGTCGTGGCGCCTACCGCTTCTACCTGTCGGCCGACGACCTCCAGACCAGGGTCCGCAAGGGCTCCGACCTCCCGCTGATCTCCGCCGAATTCGATATCACCGCGGAAGATGTCGGCAAGTCGCTCGGCACCGACCCGCGCCGCACCCTGAGGGAGTGGCTCGACCGTGGCGGGACCGTCAATGTCAATGATCTCGTGGTGACTCTCGGCGGCACCACCGCCCATGCCGGGGGCACCCTGGAGCTGTCCGACGCCGGTCTGCTGTCCGGCCGGCTCGACGTCCGGCTGACCGGCCTCAACAAGCTCGCCAAGGCAGTCGGCAAGATCCGGCCGGGGGCGGAGAACCAGGTCAAGCAGCTCGTCACCGCCGCATCGATGGTCACCAAGCCGGTGGAGGGCCAGCCGGAGGCGCGCGACGTGCCGCTGGTCATCCAGAACGGCGTGGTCTCCGTCGGGGTCGTGCCGGTCGGAACCATCCCGCCGCTGCGCTTCTAGGTCGTGGACTCATGAACGCGACACGCGGCGGCCGGGTGGAGTCCGCTTTGCCAATGACGCCGCGCCTTTGCCTTCAGCCGACCTTTCTTCCCACCGCCGCGAACATCTTCGCCACGCCGATCCAGACATCCGGCCTCGCGTCATGGCTGGCCATGCCGGCGATCAGGTCGTCGCCTTCGGCCGGCGTGAGCGACCCTGCCTGCACCACATAGGGCACCGCGTTGCGCCAGGTGTTTTGCCAGAGGTTCTTGCCTGCGCCCTCGTTGTAGATGGGCTGGTCGGCGGCGAGATAGGTGGTCTCGAGACCGGCGTCGGACAGAAGTTCGTGCAGCCTCGTTCCGACAGCATAGTCGACCCCGATATTGGTCTGATGGACGCGGGCTCCTTCGAGCCAGCGCGTGTAGTGTTCGCTGGGCGGCATGGCGAGGAAGGAATACATATCCATGTCGACGATCACCAACCGGCCGCCGGGTTTCAGCAGTCTGGCCATTGCCGCCACGGCCTGATGCGGCTCCTTCAGGTGGCAAAGCACCAGGCGCACGAACGCGATGTCATAGGCGGCATCCGGCAATTCGGGTTCGTAGGCGCTGGCAATGCTGTAGGTGATGGTTCCCGCGCCCGCGGCCGGCTGCCTCGTGCGCGCAACGGCCAGCTGGTCCTCGGAAATGTCGATGGCGTCGACCGTCGAGCCGTCGCCCATCCGCTCCGCCAGCCATCGCGACATCGTGCCGGTTCCGCAGCCTATGTCCGCTGCCCGGCGGACACCCTCCATACCCGCCGCTTCCAACCCGCGGACGCTGAGGGGGCCATAGACCTCATGGATCACGTCGAGGCGCGCCGCGTCCTTGCTTCCGGTTGGCAACACGTATTTGTCGCCGACCTGATCCACGGCAGTCATCACCAATCCCCTCCCCCCCGGCCGGAAACGCGGGCGCAAGACGCTGGTTCGGTCGGCCGAGCTAGATGACTCTCTGATTGTTGGCAGGCCAAGCTTCACATTGCATGCAATGTGTCATCGACTATGCGTCAATCGCGTCGCCTGCGCAATGACCGTGGCATGGCCATCCGCCGCTGGCTGCGCGCTTGTGCCTTCAAGCCTTGAACTCAGTCGGGCTTGCCGTCGCCCTTGCCGTGCGGACGGCCGAAATCGGCGACGGCGGTCTCCTGGCCGGCGGCGATGATCCCGCGCCGGATCTCGCGGGTGCGGGCGAAGAGATCGTAGAGCTTGTCGCCCTCGCCATAGCGGATGAGGCGCTGCAGCGCGATCAGGTCCTCGGTGAAGCGGCCGAGCATCTCCAGCACCGCTTCCTTGTTGTTGAGGAAGATGTCGCGCCACATCGTCGGGTCGGAAGCGGCGATGCGGGTGAAATCGCGGAAGCCGCCGGCGGAGAATTTCATCACCTCCGACTGGGTCACCGTCTCGAGATCTTCCGCCGTGCCGACGATGTTGTAGGCGATGAGATGCGGCACATGGCTGGTGATCGCCAGCACCAGGTCGTGGTGCTCGGCGCCCATGGTCTCGACATTGGCGCCGATGCGGCTCCAGAATTCCGCCAGCGTGTCGACCGCGTCGGGGTCGGTTCCCGGCGGCGGGGTCAGGATGCACCAGCGATTCTCGAAGAGCTCGGCGAAGCCCGCGTCGGGCCCGGAATATTCGGTGCCGGCGACCGGATGGGCGGGGACGAAATGGACGCCCTCCGGCACGAAAGGCGCCATCTGCGCGATGACCGACGCCTTGACCGAGCCGACGTCGGAGATGATCGCCCCGGGCTTGAGGCTGGAAGCGATGGCCTTCGTCGCTTCCCCCGAGGCGCCGACCGGGATGCAGAGGATGACGCAATCGGCATCCTTCACCGCCTCGGCCGGGTCGCTGTGATAGCTGTCGCCGAGACCGAGCTCCTCCGCCCGCCGCAGCGTCTTTTCCGTCCGGCTGTAGATCGCTATATGGCCCGCGGCGCCGGTCTTTCGCGCCGCGAGGGCGATCGAGGCGCCGATCAGGCCAATGCCGATCAGCGCCAGCCGGGCAAACACCGGCTTGTCAGTCGATGCCATCACGCCGCTCCGGCCATGAAGTCGCCGAGCGCGGCGAGCGTCGCCTCGTTGGCCTCGTCGCTGCCGATCGTCATCCGCAGCGCATTGGGCAGGCCGTAGGAACCAACCTGACGCACCACCACGCCCCGCGCGACGAGGAACGTGTCCGCGTCCGCGGCGGTGCGGCCCGGTTCGTCAGGGAAATGGACCAGCAGGAAGTTGGCGACGCTCGGCGTCACCGTCAGTCCGAGCTTCTCGATCGCGGCGGTCAGGCGCGGCAGCCATTTCTCGTTGTGGAGCGCCGCCGTCTCGGTATGGGCACGGTCGCGGATCGCCGCGACACCCGCGGCGATTGCCGGCGCCGAAACGTTGAACGGCCCCCGGATCCGGTTCAGCGCGTCGATCACATGCGCCGGCCCGTAGCCCCAGCCGATGCGCAGGCCGGCGAGCCCGTAGATCTTCGAGAAGGTCCGCGTCATGACGACGTTGTCGGCCGAGCCGGCAAGCTCGATCCCGCTCTCGTAGTCGTTGCGCCGGACATATTCGGCATAGGCCGCATCGATGACCAGGATGGTCTGCGACGGCAGCCCGGCATGCAGACGCCGCACCTCGTCGAAAGGCAGGTAGGTGCCGGTCGGATTGTTGGGATTGGCGAGGAAGACGACCCGCGTCCGCTCCGTCACCTGGGCGAGGATCGCGTCGACATCGGCGGTGAAATCCGTCTCCGCCGCGACCACCGGCGTACCACCGGCCGCCTTGATCGCGATCGGATAGACCAGGAAGCCGTGGGTCGTGTAGATCGCCTCGTCGCCCGGGCCGATATAGGCATGGGCGATGAGGTTGAGGATCTCGTCGGAGCCGGCGCCGCAGACGATGCGGTCGGGATTGAGCCCGTGCACCGCGGCGATCGCCTCGCGGAGTTCCGTCGCCGAACCGTCGGGATAGAGCGCCAGCGTCTCCGCGATCCCGCGATAGGCCTCGATGGCCAGCGGGCTCGGGCCGAGCGGCGTCTCGTTCGACGACAGCTTGTGGAGCTTGACGCCCGGCGCGGCCTTGGAACGGCCGGGGACGTAGGCGGCAATGTCGAGGACGCCGGGGCGCGGTGCCGGGCGTCCGGAAGCAGTTTCAGTCATGCGCCATCTCCCTCGCCGACAGGCGCATAGAGCACCGAGGGCGCGCCGTCGAGGGCGATGCCGCGCGCCATGCCGCCGACATCGGCCAGATCGTCGATGGCAACGCGGATGCGCGCCGATACGGCCGAAGGATCGATCCCGGCCGGATACGCCACCAGCGAATCCCAGCGATCGTCGGTCTTGCAGGTCGCCAGCACCTCGACGCCGTCGGCGCTCACCGGTTCGGACGGAGAAAGGATCGCCGCGACCCGCACCTCTGGCGGCGTCGGATCGGCAAGCGGCGGCGAAATCACCAGGGCGGGGAGATCGGCCGGCCTCTCCGCGGTGCGGATGAAAGGTACATGCGACATGATCCGCGGCGTATCCGCGCCAACCAGCCCTCGCCACCACGGCGTCCCGCCGCTATCCGCTCCGATCGCGACCAGCCCGAGGTCGGTATTGCGACCGACCCGCGCCACCACGGCCGCGGCGTCCGGCATCGCCTCGACCTTGACCGAGAAACCGAAATAGAAGCGGGCGACGTCCTGCATCCGCTGCGGCTCGCTCGACATGTCGACGGCTATGTCGAACGGCGCCTGCAACCGGGTGAAGGTGGTGATGATCTCGCGCCAGATATGCTCGACGGTGGTCACCGGCAGCGCGCCTTCATGCCCGGCGACCAGCCGCCGCATCATCCACGCCTCGCGGCCGGGACGGAAGGCATTGGCCGGATTGCTCGTCCCCTTGATCCGGATAAGGGAATCGACCACCGCCCCGCGATCGATCAGCAGCCGGTGGATCTCGGCGTCGATCGCATCGATCTTCTGGCGGAGTTCCACCAGGGCTTGCGTGTCGTTCGCCGGTGCTGACATCGGTTACGGGCCGTTTCGGGAGCTGGTTGCGCGCGGGGTGAAGGGCGCCGATTCATAGGCAAGCGGCCAGCCAAAATCAAAGAAAACATTGACAGTTAGCGGTGCCACACCTAGCAAAATGGCACCTTGTAGGGATGATTGAGCCCACGATGACCGTCGTCGGCGATACCGGGTCCGCAGGCACCAGAGCGATCGACACCGCCGCCGCGGCCCTAGATCAGGCTGATAATCCGTCCAGTCCGGTGGTCCGTTTCGGCCCGGACCGTCCGCTGCTGCTCGATTCCGGCCGGCGCCTCGACCATCTCCAGATCGCCTACCAGACCTACGGCACCCTCAACGCGGAGCGGTCCAACGCGATCCTCCTCTGCCACGCCCTGACCGGCGACCAGCACGCCTATAACCCGCATCCGATCACCAGCAAGCCGGGCTGGTGGACGGAAATGGTCGGCCCCGGCAAGTCGATCGACACCGACCGCTATTTCGT
>JAGRKY010000318.1 GCA_020442095.1 Bauldia sp. | reverse complement strand
CTGGCTGAATCCGGGGGCGATTGAGCGGAGAGATTCGGGCGGGACGATGGCCGCGCGACGTGGCGATCAGCCGCTTTCGGATGCCGCGATACGGGCACGTGCCGCGTCGGAAACCGGCGGCGGGTGGGGCGCTCTCGCCGCCTCGGCGATCAGCCGGTCAGATGCGGATTCGATGGTTTCCTCAAGCCGCCTGGCGAAGGCCTTCATGTTCAGGCCGGGCTCGATCACCGGGAGGAATTCGATGACGATGGTCCCGGGATAGCGCATGAACCTGCGTCGCGGCCAGAAGAGCCCGCTGTTCAGCGCGACCGGGACCACCGGCAGATCAAGCGACTTGTACATGAAGGAAACGCCGGGGTGGTAGTCGGGCTCGGCGCCCGGCGCCCGGCGCGTGCCCTCGGGGAAGATGATGATCGGCCGGCCTTTTGCGGCCTCTTCGCGGGAGCGCTCGACGAGGGTGCGCAGTGCCGGTGCGCCGCCGCTGCGATCGACATGGATCATGCCGGCGGCCGACGTGTAGAAGCCGTAGAGGGGAATCCGTTTCAGCTCCTGCTTGATGACGTAGGTCGGCTGGGTCAGCGGCACGCCGAGCGCGAAGGTCTCGTAGGCCGACTGGTGCTTGGCGGCGACGATCGCGGCGCCGGCCGGGATGTTCTCGCGGCCCCGGATCTCGAGGCGGATGCCGGCGAGCACGCGTGCGAGCGCAATACAGACCCGGCCCCAGAGCTGGGTATAGGCGACGCCGACCCGCTGGGGAAACAGCAGGAAGGGGACGACGCCGATCACCAGCATGACCGCGGTCACGACGTAGAAGGCGAGATTGAAGAGGAGCGATCGGATGATGGTCGCCACGGCGCGGATCCCGGGACGATGATCAGCGGCCGGCGGCGCGGGCGGGACGGGTCAACGGCAGGATCTGGCGCGCCTCGGCGACCAGGAACTTGCCGTATTCGCGGGCCAGCAGCTCGAAGGTCGCCGGGTCCCGCCACCAATCGCCGAGCTTGAGGTCGGGATTGCTAACCGGGAAGGAGATCAGCTCGACATCGGGCATCGCGCCGCCGAGTTCGGCCATGCTGCGCGGCATGTGATAGTCGCTGGTCACCACGATCAGCGATTTGAAGCCCTGTTTCTCGATCCAGCGCTGCGTCAATTGCGCATTCTCGATCGTGTCGCGGGCATGGTCGAGATCGACGCAGCAGTCGAGAACCGGGCGGAGATCGCTGCCCACCATCGCGGCGAGGGTGTCGCGCGAGACCGCCGGGTTGACGCCCGAAATCAGCAGCCGCTTGGCGCGGCCCTCGGCGAGCAGACCGAGGGCGCCGGCGATGCGGGCGCTGCCGCCGGTCAGCACCACGATGCCTTCGGCGCGGGGATCGGCGGGTGCCGTGGCCACCGTGACCGTACGCGCGAAGGCAACGAAACCGATGGCCAGCCCGACGACGATCGCGCCAATGATCGCAGTGAACGTAAACCACAGCGGTTTCCGCCTGCGCCTTGTCATTCCTTGCCCCTTCGCCGCCCGGTTCCGGTGCGCCTCTTCTCCTGCAACCGCACTCATGCTGCGCGTTCCATGGCGGGGATCATAGCAAAGAAACGCTTTTGACGGACATGAGTCATAGTCGCCGCATCATTCCGTGTCGGCAAGATAGCGATAGACGGTGAGCCGCGACGTCACCGCGGTCATCACCGCGATCATGAAGGCGATGGCGAGGGCGCCAAGGTAGCCGACGGGACCGACGGCGAAGCTGCCGAACAACGCCGAGGTCTGTTCGGCGCCCGCGACGGACGGTCCGATGACGAAGCTCGACAGGGCGAAGAGGAAAGCGGCCGCGGCGGCGCCGATCAGGCCGCCCTTCAACCCGAGGAGCAGGAAGTGGCGCTGGTATTCGCGGGCGATGAAGCCGTCCTCGGCGCCGACGAGATGGAGCACCGAGACGACGTCGCGATTGCCGTCCATCGCGCCGCGGGTGGCGAAGACGACGCTGAGGATGGTGGCGACGAAGACCAGCGCCAGGATGGCGATGCCGATGAAGACGGTGACCCGCGCCATGGTCTGGAGCCGCGCGGTCCAGCCGCGATGGTCGTCGAGGGAGGCGCCGCGGACCTGGGCGGTCAGCCGCGCCTCGAGGGCGCCGAGATCGACGATGGTCGGGTCGGAAAGGCGGACGACGATGAGCCGTGGAATCGGCAATTCGCCGAGATCGAGGCCCTTGCCGAGCCACGGCTCGAGCAGCGCGGTGCTCTCCTCCTCGGAGATCACCTCGGCGCTGGCGACGCCGCGAAACAGGCGCGCGACGGTCGCCGCCTTGGCGGCCTCGGCGGCGGTGTCGACGCCATCGATCGGGCGGACCTGGATGGTGATCTCGCGCAACAGGTCGGTCTGCCAGTCGCTGGAGGCGTCGCGGACCAGCGTCACCGCGCCAAGCGTCAGGCAGGCGAGAAAACACATGATCGCAACGACGATCATCAGCGCGTTGCCCGACACGGTGTTCTCGGGCACGAGCTGGCTCGGCTTGCGGATCGCCAGGCGGGACTGCCGGCGATAGGCGGCAAGCTGCAGCTTGTGCGAGCGGTCGGCGTCAGTCGTAGACAGTGAGCCGCCCTTCCTCGATGACGAGACGCCGTGCATTGAACTGGTTCATCAGATTGATGTCATGGGTGGCGATGACCACCGAGGTGCCGAGCCGGTTGAGCTCGACGAAAAGGCGCATCAGCCGCCGGGCGAGCGGCGGGTCGACGTTGCCGGTCGGCTCGTCGGCGAGCAGGATTTCCGGCTTGCCGATCAGCGCCCGGGGCGGCGCGCTGCTTCTCGCCGCCCGACATGACCGGCGGGAAGGCGTGCATGCGGTCGCCGAGCCCGACCCAGCGCAGCAGCTCGACGACGTCGGCGCGATAGCTTGATTCCTCCTGGCCGAGGACCCTCAGCGGCAGCGCGACATTCTCGAAGGTGGTCAGGTGGTCGAGCAAGCGGAAATCCTGGAAAACGACGCCGATTCGCCGGCGCACGGCGGGCAGTTCGGCCTTGGTCAGCGATGCGGCGTCGCGGTTGAACACCGTGATCAGCCCCCGCGTCGGCTTTAACGCCAGAAAAATGAGTCGAATTAACGTCGTTTTCCCCGCGCCGGAGGGCCCGGTCAGGAACTGGAAGGAGCGCGGTGCGATATGAAAGTTCAGATCGCGAAGGATTTCGGGCCCCATCCCGTATCTGAGGCCAACATTCTCGAAACGGATCACCTGTTCGCCAGTCCTGCCTCGCCTGTCACCCGGGCGGTTACTCTCGCAAGCGCCCGATTAAGCTTCTGTTAACGATCAAGCCAGCGGAACAAGGCAGCGCAACGACTTCCTGCCCCGTTCCGCATCCCGCATTTCTGCAATCATGGTTTCCAAGACGTTAACTTTTGTCCGCCATGCTCCCATGCGTGATCCGGATGGGGGATTCCCGAGCCATGACGTTACGGTGTCCGAAATGCAAGACGCCCAGCCTGCTCTCGGCCAGCGAAGTGAGCGAAGTCGGCCGTCTCGAACGATGCCCGAATTGCGAGACGACCTGGCTTGCGCGCCAGTATAGCGAATCGGAGCAGAATTTCGGGCGTCGCGACCGCCGGCCGATGACCCATCGCGAGCCGCCGATCATCGACGGCGAATTCGTACCGCCGATTCGCTTCGCCTCGGGCTTCCTCGGCCAGGGCGCCGCCCGGACCGAATTCCCCGGCTCCTCCAGGGCCGGCCGCCTCGCCGTCGGCGCGGGAGCGACCGCGCTGATCCTGATGCTGCTTGCGATCGTCCTGCTGACACCGGCGGTCTCGGCACTGCCCCGCCTCGCTGGCCTCGGCTCGGGCCAGGGGAGCGTGGCGCTCGAAGGCGTGACGAGCAAGACGGTGACGTTGCGCGGAACGGAAGCGATCCTGGTCGAGGGGCAGATCGTCAACCGCAGCAGCGAGGATCTCGACGTGCCGGCGATCCGCATCGCCTTGAAGGATGAAGGGGCGGAGGTTTATAGCTGGCTGATGGAACCGACAG
>JAGRKY010000317.1 GCA_020442095.1 Bauldia sp. | reverse complement strand
GCGCCGCATCGCCGCCGAGCGAATGCCCGATGATGATGATCGGCGCGGCGTTCTTGTCCTTCTTGTAGTCGGCGATCACGTCATTCGCCAGGAACTGCCAGTGCGAATGGTTGGCGAGCGTGACCTTGACGCCCTGCTTCTCGAATTTCTTGGCGAGAGCGTCCATGCCGCGCGACCACACATTGTGGAGGCCGCGCAGGATGATCACCGTCCCGTTCTTGTAGCCGCCCGGCGGCGGTTTCGGGATGGTCACCGGAATGTTGGGTACGGTGGTGGTCTTGGTCTCGTTGGCGGTGGACGCCGGCGTCGCCGCCGCCTTGGGTGTATAGGCGGGCCGCGGCGTGGGCAGACGAATCGGATCGCTGGCGCTCGACGGCACCACGGCCGCCATCAATCCAAGGATGAACGCGGCGAGGGCCAGAAAGGCCGCCCGTCTCAACCTCATCGTATCCTCCGTCTCCCAACAGGCTCCCGCCATCCTGATCAGAAAGATGGCCGTGGGGTGGCAACCGGTCAATAGATCAGTGGAACGACCCGTTTTGTCCGCTTCATGTAGGCGCGGTAGTCGTCGCCGAACGTCTCGACCATGAGCTGCTCTTCCTTGCCGACCCGCAGGAAAAACAGGATTCCCCAGCCGACGATGCCCGCGAGGCCGGCGATCCAGTTGGCGAGGAGCGCGGCCTGGGCAAAGGCGAGCAGCCAGAATGCCGAATACATCGGATGGCGGACGAAGGCGTAGAGGCCGGTATCAATGAGGGTGTGCTTCTTGCGGGTGTCGAGCGTCACCGACCAGTTGCGGCCAAGCTGGCGGTGGGTCTCGTAGAGCAGCCCCAGCGCCGCTAGCATCAGCGCCAGGCCGATCCAGCCCTGGACCGGGCTGAAGGGGTAGTCCGCGAAGCGCGGCCCGGTGACGAAGAAACCGAGGATGAAATAGATCAGCGGGATGATGGCGAGGCCGGTCAGCGACGACATCAGCAGCCATTGATCACGCCGTCCGCCGGCCGACCGGGCGACCTTGGTCTTGCGCGACCGGCGCTGGTGCGGATAGCGGATGACGAACCACAGAACGCCGCCGATGAACCAGATCCATTCCGCAACAAGTTGACTCATCACTCTCCAATCGCGGCTGCTTTCCGGGATTTCCCGGCTCGCCGCTTGCTCCTGTAGCTGCCATCCCCCGCGAAAAAGGACACGGTTCGCTTGCCGAGCCGGACCCGGTCGGCCAATCGCAGGGGGCCGAAACCGATATGGTAGAAGTCGTAGAAGTAGCGCCTGGCGTTCGGCATCACAAACTGCCGATGGAGGTGCAGGGAGCCCCGCTGTGCGCGCCGGTAGGCTTCCGCGCTCATCATGTCGCGGATACGGATCATCTTGATGACCGGACTGCCGGTCTTCGGGTTGCCGAGATCGGCGACCGGGTCGGTCTTGTAGAAATTGATCGGGTCGACCTTGGCCTGGTACTCGACCCAGAAGAGCGATTTCTCGGCGCCGACGCGGTAGACGTCCTGGCGCAGGGCCGTGGCCGCCGGGTGGAGGCCGATCTTCATGATCGAGGAGCCGACGGTGAGGAAGGCGGCGCGGTCGACCTCCTTGTCGAGGCCCGGCGTCGACCGGTAGGCGCGGGCGATCGCCTCGACCATCATCATTGCGCCGAGGCTGACGCCGGAAAGCAGGACCTCGTCGGCCTCCGGGTCGCGGATGGCCTCGATGACGACCCCTGCGAACTGCTCGACGAGCGCCTCCATGCCGGGCACTTCACGCCGGCAGAGATCGGCGGCGCAGGCCCAGTCGGCGAGCGCGAAGTCGAGGTAGAAATATCCGCCGACGACCCGCAGCAGCAGGGCGAAGACGACGATGCCGACGAGGGTCGCGCCGAGCCAGCCGAGCGGCATGCCGAGCCACGAGGCGACGAGGCCTGCGGCAATGGCGAGGAGGATGAAGCCGACGAGGGTCAGCAGCGGGTAGATGAAGAACAGCCCGTAGCGGATGTTGGCCTTGAAGTAGCGGCGCAGCGTCCCCGTCCAGATGAATTCGAAGAGCGCCTTGTAGCCGTGGATCATCCGGCCGAGCCAGCTTCGCTCGACATAGGGCGCCATCAGCTCATCCCAGCGCAGGATCGTGTAGCGGCAGTCGGTGGTCCAGTTGGGGCCGACGGTGCGGACGTCCCAGGTGACCGAGCGCTGGTCCGGCGCGATGGTGCATGGCGACGCGGTCGCCGTGGCGCCCCACAGGGTCCCGAAGCGCCGGAGCCCGCTGTTCATGCGCCGGTCGAGCCGCTCGATCGCGGTCGGCTCGAAGCCGTAGATATGCACGACACGCCGGCGCTTCACGAGGCTCGGGTGGGCAGGTCTCTTGTCCGGCAATGGGTGGTCCCCGAATGGCCCTCGATTTGACCGGTCAGCATTTAGCCGAAGCCGGCACGCTGCGCCAGCGGCCATGCGCCGGCGGCCTTTTTGACATTCCCGGTTGCCCCGCTATGTTTTTTGTAACCTTCCCGGCCGACGACCGGACTGGCCGGTCGATCACCGGAGACGTCCATGAGGAGAATGTCGCCAAGGCGCGCCGGATGCTCCTGACACTCCCTGACAGTTGCCGGCGTTACAATGTCAGCATCACGGACAGGAGTCGCGCGCGGGCCGGGGATCGGGAAACGGGGCCAGACAATCCAGGCTGACATCCAAATTGCAGTTTCCGCCGGCGAAGGAGCGGAGTGTTCCCGGCCCGTCTGCCTTTCCGCGACGCGTCCAGGTTTCCAGCCACGCCATATCCCGCCATCGCTTCGCGCCCGCCGGGCGCAGCCATACGCACCAATGCAGGAGGATTGATGATGTTCCGCTATGCCATTGCCGTCGCCTTCGGCGTCCTCGCCGCGGCGCCGGCCTTCGCGCAGGACGCCGAGATGGCGAAATGCGACATCGACCGGCCGGTCGTCTTTGCCGACCTCAACTACGGCTCGGCCCAGTTCCACACGGCGGTTGCGAGCCGCATCATCCGCGACGGCTTCGGCTGCGAGGTCGACAGCATTCCCGGCGACACGATTCCGCTGATCAACGGCGTTGCCCGTGGCGATGCCGATATCATCATGGAGATCTGGACCGCCAACCCGGCGCAAGCCTGGGTCGATGCCGAGGCAGCCGGCCAGACCGTCGCGCTCGGCACCACCTACCCGGATGCGACCGAGGGCTGGTTCGTGCCGACCTCGGTTGTCTCCGGCCCCGATGCCAAGGCGCCCGATCTCAAGGCGGTGACCGACCTGCCGAAATACACCGAACTCTTCGCCGACCCCGAGGAGCCCGGCAAGGGGCGCTTCTACAACTGTCCGGCCGGCTGGCAGTGCGAGATCGTCAACTCCAAGAAGCTCGAGGCCTACGGGCTCGCCGACAAATACACCAATTTCCGGCCGGGCACCGGCGAGGCGCTGGCCGCCGCAGCCGAGGCCGCGGCGCTCCGCGACAAGCCGGCGGTCTTCTACTACTGGGGCCCGACCTGGCTGCTCGGCAAATACGACTTCACCAGGCTTGAGGAAGCGCCCTTCGACAAGGCGGTGTGGGACGAGATGATGGCTTCCGACCATCCGACCAAGGCGACGGCCTATCCGGTCAGCAGGGTGATCATCGGCGCCAACAAGGAATTCTCCGACAAGGCGCCCGCGCTCACCGCCTTCCTCAAGGCCTACAGCTCGACCAATGCCGCGACCTCCGCGGCGCTCGCCTATATGCGCGACAATGATGCGAGCCCGGACGAGACGGCGGTGCATTTCCTCAAGTCGAACGACGACTGGACGAAGTGGCTGCCGGCGGAGGCCGTCGCCGGCGTCAAGGCGAAGCTCGGCGACTAGACGAGGCGATCCGTCACGATCCGTACGGGCCGGTGTAGACTGCGCCGGCCCGTCGGTTTCCGGGGACAGCAACGATGTTCGTCGATATCGGCAAGCCGATCGCAGACGCCACCAATGCCTTCATCAAGTGGCTGATCGTCAATTACGGCGATTTCTTCGAATCGATCTCCGATGCGCTGCTCAGCGTCCTGATCCTGATCGAGCAGGCGCTGCGCTGGGCGCCGCCGTGGCTGGTGCTGGTCGCCGTCGGGCTCATTGCCTATGCGGCAAGCCGCAATATCCTCCTGTCGCTCGGCATCATCGCGCTGGCCTGGCTGCTCGGCAGCCTCGGCCTTTGGGAACAGGCGATGCAGACCATCGCTATCATGCTGGTCTCGGTCGCCATCGCCGTCGTCATCGGCATTCCGCTCGGCGTGCTCGCCGCGCGCAGCGACATCGCCCGGGCGCTGCTCAATCCGATCCTCGACCTGATGCAGACCATCCCGAGCTTCGTCTACCTGATCCCGGCGGCGATGCTCTTCGGCCTCGGCAAGGTGCCGGCGATCCTCGCGACGGTGATCTATGCGACGCCGCCGCTGATCCGGCTGACCGACCTCGGCATTCGCCAGGTCGACCATGCGGTGGTCGAGGCGAGCCGCGCCTTTGGCGCGACCCGCTGGCAGATGCTGAAGGGCGTGCAGATCCCGCTGGCGCTGCCGTCGATCATGCAGGGCATCAACCAGACGATGATGATGGCGCTGGCGATGGTGGTGATCGCCTCGATGATCGGGGCGCGCGGGATCGGCGAGACGGTGCTGCTCGGGCTGCAGCGCAACGACCCCGGCAAGGGCCTCGTCGGCGGCATCGGCATCGTCATCCTGGCGATCATCTTCGACCGCATCAGCCAGGCCTTCGGCCGCCGGATGCAGGCCTACCGGACGGCGGGCGGCTGAGCCATGGCGCTGATCGACGTCCGCCACGTCACCAAGATCTTCGGGCCGCGACCGGAGAAGGCGCTTGCCCGGCTGAAGGCCGGGGCGAGCAAGGAAGAAATCCTCGCCGAGAGCAACCACACGGTCGGGCTCTACGACATCTCGCTGACGGTGGAGCGGGGCGAGATCTTCGTGGTGATGGGGTTGTCGGGGTCGGGCAAATCGACCCTGATCCGCCACCTCAACCGCCTGATCGACCCGACCGAGGGCGAGATCCTCATCGACGGCAGGGATATCCTCAAGCTGTCGATCCGCGAGCTCGAGGCGTTCCGCCGCAACAAGACCGGCATGGTCTTCCAGCGCTTCGGTCTGTTTCCCCACCGGACGGTGCTGCAGAACGTCGCCTATGGCCTGGAGATCCGGGGCGAGGCGAGGGCCGCCCGCGAGGCGAAGGCGGCCGAGTGGGTCGCGACGGTCGGGCTCAACGGCTACGAGGACCAGTATCCGGAACAGCTTTCGGGCGGCATGCAGCAGCGGGTGGGGCTGGCGCGGGCGCTCTGCACCGATCCGGAAATCCTGCTGATGGACGAGGCCTTCTCGGCGCTCGACCCGCTGATCCGCGGCCAGATGCAGGACCAGCTGATCGAATTGCAGTCGCGGCTCCACAAGACGATCGTCTTCATCACCCACGATCTCGACGAGGCGCTGAGGCTCGGCGACCGGATCGCGATCCTCAAGGACGGCACGCTGTCGCAGATCGGGACGCCGGCCGAGATCCTGCTCAACCCGGCCGACGACTACGTCCGCGCCTTCGTCAAGGACGTCAATCGCGCCCGGGTGCTGACGGTCGAGACGGTGATGAAGCCGCCGCCGCTGAGGCTCACCGACGAGACGCTGGAACAGGCGCTTGCCGAGATGCAGCGGCGCGGCGCCGAGATCGGCTATGTGCTGAATGCCCGCGGCTATCGCGGCGTGGTGACCCGCGACGCCGTCAACGCGGCGATCGCCAGCCACTCCGGGCCGACGGTCGATGAGATCGCGGTCGGCGCCCCGTCGATCGCGCCGGGGGCATCGCTCGCCGAGGCGCTGCCGGCGACGCTTTCGAGCAGCTTTCCGGTGGCGGTGATCGATGCGAAGGGATCGCTGGAGGGAATCCTCTCGGCCGCCGAGGTCGGCGAAATTCTGATGCCGGCGCCGGATCTCGAGGCGGCCGAATAGGCGGGCTGCAACGGGTTGTCGCCCGCGCTCCCTGCCCGTGCTAGACATCGCCGGTTCGCCGTATGGACGACATCATGGACAGCATTTCCGTCACGCGCCGC
>JAGRKY010000316.1 GCA_020442095.1 Bauldia sp. | reverse complement strand
GCTGCGGTTTCCTCTCCATGCGGGCTTGTTCGCCCCTTATCCAAGCTCGAAGCTGGTGATGCCGTAGATATTGCCGAGCGGTACGGAAGGCGCCGGGCCGCGATACATCCGCGCCGTCTCGAAGGACGGCGTCAGGCCGTGGCGGGTGGCGAGCGCGACGCCGTCGGCATTGGGTTCGGGGACGTCGATGGACAGCGGTTCGCCGCCGGTGGTGGTGGCGAGGCGATTGAAAAGAGCTTCGGCGATCGCCGGTGTGTCGGCGAAAAGCGGACCGATCTTGTAACCCTTCCGACAGGGGCGGATGGTGCCATATCCGCGAACCCTACCGTTGTCGACATAGCCGAGCGTCAGCCGGTGTTCGGGATTGATCCAGTGGCGAAGGAAGGCGTCGCGGCGTGCCGGCACCATCGTCGCGTCATAGTCCGCCAGCGAGGGGGCGACGTCGCCGAGCTCGACGATCGGATGGTCGCCGGGCGGTTCGACCGACGGGACGCCCGAGAAGCGGATATTGCGCTCCGCCAGCACGAAGCCGGATTTCGCATAATTCGCCTGCTGGTCGACAACGCCGTCGAGGCCGATGGTGCGATTCCCAAGTCGCTCGATCCCGGCCTTCCAGGTCGCGAAGCCATGGCCGTGGCCGCGATGATCGGGATGGACGATATAGAAGCCGAGGAAGCCATAGGCGTCGTCATAGGCGACGACCGAGATGCAGGAGACCGGCTTGCCGTCCTTCCAGCCGATGAGGAAACCCTCGGGGTCGGTGGGGTGGAAGGCGTCGGCGTCGTGCAGGCCGGGGTTCCAGCCTTCGGCGGCCGCCCATTCGGCCATGATCGCGAGGTCGTCGCGCGAGGCGGGTCTTATCTCGAGTCCGGTCACATTGATCCTCCCCGTTCCGCGCGGCGTGTCCGAGCATAGCCGATGCGCATCGTGAACGGTCCGCAAATTGCCGCCGCCTGCACGCCGATGATAGCCTCACCTGATGGAACCCGCCGATTCCCAGCCGCCTGCCGTCATCGTCTTCCTGGACCGCGGATCGCTGCCGCCGGACGTGGTGATGCGTCAGCCGGATTTCCCGCACCGGATGGTCGCCTATGAAGAGACGGCGCCGGACGAGGTCGCCGGGCGGATCGCCGAAGCCGATATCGTCATCACCAACAAGGTGCCGGTGCGTGACGCGGCGATCGCCGGGGCGCCGAATCTCCGCATGATCGCGGTCTCCGCGACGGGAACCGACATCGTCGATCTCGATGCCTGTTCGGCGCGCGGCATTATCGTCTCCAATGTCCGCGACTATGCGCGAACCACCGTGCCCGAGCACACCTTCGCGCTGATCTTCGCCCTCAGGCGCAGCCTTTTCGCCTATCACGACTCGGTCAGGCAGGGCCGCTGGCAGACCGCCACCCAATTCTGTTTCTTCGACCATCCGATCGCCGACCTTGCCGGCGCGACGATCGGGATCGTCGGTCGCGGAGCGCTCGGCCGGGCGGTCGGTGACATTGCCGGCGCGCTCGGCATGGAGGTTCTCTTCGCCGGCCGCAAGGGCGCGGCCGCCGACGAAGGATATGTCGCCTTTGACGAGGTCCTCCGGCGGAGCGACATCATCACGCTCCACGCTCCGCTGACGCCCGGGACGAGGGGCCTGATCGGTCGGGCGGAATTCGCACTGATGGAACGCCATCCGATCCTGATCAACACCGCCCGTGGCGGTCTCGTCGACGAGACGGCCCTTGGCGAGGCGCTGGCCAGTGGACAGGTTTCCGGGGCGGGCTTCGATGTCGCGAGCCAGGAGCCGCCGCCAGCCGATCACGCCCTGATGGCGCTGCTCCGATTCCCCAATTTCATCCTGACGCCGCATGTCGCATGGGCCAGCCGGCAGGCGAGCCAGGTGCTCGCCGACCAGACCATCGCCAATATCGAGGCCTTCCGGGCGGGCAAGCCGCGCAACGTCGTTAACCGATAGCCGATCGAACGCTTTTCGGTCGGAATCTTCGGCTATGGAGCCTTTGCGCACGCGCCCGGTGTCGGTATATCTCTGAAGGGTGACTTTCGCTGCGATGCCGGCACGGCATGGGGCTATAGGATGGTAATGGAAGCATTCAATCCCGGCGGGATACTCGCCACGATTCCGCTGTTCGGCGAAACCCTCGACGCCCGCCAGCTCGCGCATCTTGCCGCCCAGTGTCATCTGGTCATCTACCCGCCCCGCGCGGTGGTCCTCGCCGAAGGCGATTTCGGCGATGCGATGTATGCGATCGTCAATGGTCAGGTCACGGTCTCGTTGCTCGACAAGCGCGGCGGCGAGCATGGGGTGGCGACGCTGGGCGTCGGTGAGATCATCGGCGAGATGTCGCTGCTCACCGGCATGCGGCGGAGCGCGACGGCGGTCGCCCGCAACGAGGTGACCGCGCTCGAGATCACCAAGGTGACCTTCGAGGAGATGTTCCGCCAGGCGCCGGAGCTGATCGACAAGTTCAGCTCCGTTCTTGCCCGTCGCCAGAGCGAGCTCGATCGCATCGCCGCCGGTGCGGATGCCAGCGCCGACGCGATCGGGGCGCGGATCCGGCGCTTCTTCCTCAGGCGCTGACGGGAATCGGTAGCTTCGGGCTACCGCTCGAGGGCGCGGATTTCGTCGTTGGCCCGGCGCAGGCGCTCGGAGAAATCGCGCATCATATTGCCGAGGATGGTGGTGAAGAGCCGCGGGTGGGTCTGGCCGATCTCGCGCAATTCATCGACCGAGAAGCCGTAGCAGACGACCCGCTCGTCGGCGACGACGTCGGCCGAACGGTGGCCGCCGTCGATCAGCGCCATCTCGCCGAAGGAGACGCCGGGGCCGAGCGAGGCGACGCGGACGATGCGTTCGCTCGCATCCTCTGTTTCGAGGCGCAGCTGCACGGTCACCGTGCCGCGCGCGACGACGAAGAAGAGATTCGCCTCGTCGCCCTCGGCGACGATGGTCTGTCCCGGCTCGAAGACCATCGGTCGGACGAGGCCCTCGAGAACACGCAGGTCGTCGCGTTCGAGCCCGGCGAAGATATCGAGCTGGCCGAGCGAGAATTTTGTCCGGTCGCGATTGTCGGCGAAGGCCGAGATCAGCTGGTTCTCGCACCATTCGAGCGCCTGGTCGCGGTGATCGAAGATGGCGGCGCCGCGTTCCTTGAGCTCGGCATGGAGCGGTCCCAGCGCCCCGTCGGACGGCAGATGGGCAAAGATCAGGTGGCGCTCGCGCGCCTGGACCCAGTCCGAGAGGTCGAGGAGCAGGCGGCGCGCCGCCTTGTCCGCGTCGTGGACGCGCCGGAGGTCGAGGATGATGAATTCGGCCTCGGCGGCGATCGCGTCGACGCGGCGCACCAGACGCTCGGTCGATCCGAAGAACAGGCCGCCCTGGACCTCGACGACGCAGATCAGGTCGCCCTTCTCGTCAAGGAGGTTCCGTTCCCGCGGTGAGCGCACCCGCTTGGAGCGGACCACGGTGCCGCTCAGCTCGCGGCGGACCACGGCGCCGCTGTTGGTGTGGTTGCGGAAGACGTGGAGCCCGAAGGTCTCGGATATCTCGGCGCAGACCCTGACGCCGCGCACGCTGTGGCCGTGAACGTCGAGAGCCGGGGAGAAGACGCCGATGCCGATCTGGCCGGGGATCACCGCGATGATGCCGCCAGCGACGCCGCTCTTCGCCGGCATCCCGATCTCGTATGACCACTGACCGGCATAGTTGTACATGCCGCAGCTGTTCATCACCGTCAGCACGTCCTGGATATAGTCCTTGTCGAGCGCGACTTCGCCGGTCAGCGGATTGACGCCGTCATTCGCCAGCGTCGCCGCCATCACGGCGAGATCGGTGCAGGTGACGCGCACCGAGCACTGGCGGAAATAGATGTCGAGGATCGATTCCGGCGCCGTATGGATCATGCCGGAATTCAGCATCATATAGGCGATCGCCCGGTTGCGGTGGCCGGTCGCCTGTTCCGAGCGCAGCACCGCCTCGTCGATATGGAGGCTGCGGCCGGCATGCCGCGACATCGTCTGGAGCATGGTCGCGATGCGGGCCTCGGGCGTGTCTCCCTTGATCAGCTCGGCGGCGGCCATCGCGCCGGCATTGACCATCGGGTTGAACGGCCGGTTATGGACCTCGTCGAGGATGATGGAGTTGAACGCCTCGCCGGTCGGCTCGACCCCGACATGGGAAAGCACGAATTCACGTCCGTATTCGGCAAGCGTGTAGCCGTAGACGAATGCCTTGGAGATCGACTGGATCGTGAAGGCATGATCGGCGTCGCCGACCGTATAGACCTTGCCGTCGACCGTCGCGATGGCGATCCCGAAGAGGTTCGGATCGGCCCGGGCGAGCTCGGGGATATAGGTCGCGATCTCGCCGTCAGTCACAGCCGCGATGCGCTGGTGCAGGTCGGCGAGATACTGGTCGATCGGTCCGATAGACGAGAGCATAGCTGCCGGCGTTTCTGCGTCCATGTATTCTTCCGCTGTCTCCGTTGACGGCACATGGTGCCAGACGCCGCGTGCATGCAAAAACAAATTCCGTGCCAGTGCCGGTTGTTCCGCGCCCCGCGTGACCGTCCCGCCGGCCGTTGCCCAAAAAACGTGCGAAACGACCGGGTTTGGCGCGTCTTTCTTCCCTACTTTGCCGGCGCAGCGGCCGCCAGCACATCCGGCGTATGGATGTGCTCGGGGCGGACGCCCATGCCGACCAGCCGTCCCATCAGGCGCTGGACGGTCGGGATGCGGCCGCCGATCCTCGCCAGGAGCGGCGCGTGGAACTCGGTGGTCTTGTCGAGCGCCTGGCGGATGATGTTGTCCTGCGCCAGGATCTGGAAACGCTGCGTCATGCGTGCGGGAAATTCCCGCCGTTCCTGAACGGCCTGGAGGTCGGGGAGCTGGAGGCTGCCGGCCTTGAGCGGGGCGGCGAGGAGATTGGCCGTCGCCACCGCATCCTGGACGGCGAGATTGACCCCGACGCCGCCGATCGGCGACATGGCGTGCGCGGCGTCGCCGATGCACAGCAGTCCCGGCCGGTACCACTGACGGAGGCGGTCGACCGCCACGGTCAGCAGCTTGATCTGGTCCCAGTCCTTCAGGGCATCTATCCGGTCGGCCGGGAAGGGCGCAATGGCGGCGAGCTCGCTGCGAAACGCCGCGAGGCCTTTGGCCTTCAGGTCGTCATAGCCGCCCTTCGGGATCACGTAGGCGCATTGCCAATAATCGCCGCGGTTGATCAGGACGAGGATCCGTCCCGCCGCCGCGATCAATGCCGGCTCGTCGGCTTCGTCGGCCTTGCGGGGAAGGCGCATCCACAGGACGTCCATCGGCGCGCCGAGACTCTCGACCTCGAAGCCGGCGCGTTCCCGCGTCGTCGAATGCCGTCCATCGGTCCCGGCGACGAGCGGTGCGCGGGCCTCGACCGCGCCGTCGGGTCCCGTCGCGCGGACGCCGGTGACGCGATCGTCTTCCTCGATGAGGTCGGTGACCTCGGTATTCATCATCAGCCGGAAGCCGGGATAGCGCTTGCCCTGCTCGGCAAGGAAATTGAGGAAGTCCCATTGCGGCATCAGCGCGATGTATTTGCACACGGTCGGCAGGTCGGTGAAATCGGCGCCGATGATCGTGCCGGCGAGGTCGAGGCTGAAGTGGTGGGCCTCCTGATGGGGCAGCTTGAGAAACGCGTCGAGAAGACCGAGCTCGTGCATGAGCTGCAGCGTCGAGGGATGGATCGTGTCGCCGCGGAAGTCGCGGAAGAAATCCGCGTGCTTCTCCATGACGATGACATCGACGCCGGCGCGCGCCAGCAGGAAGCCGAGCATCACGCCGGCCGGACCGCCGCCGGCGACCACGCAGTCGGCTTCATGCTTGATGATGGTGGCCATTGCCGATCCCTTCGTTTCTCTGTGCAGCCGGTTGTCCGGAGGAGTTTACCCCCATTCCCGGTTTCGGCGCACGGAAAGCGGTTGAAGCGCCGTGGCCGCGCCGCGATACTCCGATGCGACATGCGGAAGACGTCGGGGCTGGTGGATGAAAATCCGGACAGGATGGCTTTATCCGCTTCTCGTTGTGGCGGTCCTGCTCGGCGCGGTGTCGCTCAGGCTGGCCGATCCGTCCTCGCTGCAGGCGCTCCGCTTCCTCGCCTTCGATGTTTATCAGCGCCTCCATCCCGCCGCCTATAACCAGGACACGCCGGTCAGGATCGTCGCCATAGACGATGCATCGGTGGAGCGTATCGGCGCCTGGCCGTGGCCGGACGACGTCATGGCGAAGCTTCTGCGCAACGTTGTGGCGCAGGGTCCGGCGGTCGTCGCCTTCGATATCCTCTTCCCGGATGCCGGCGACACCGGCTCGATCTTCGCGGAAGCGGTCGCTTCCGCGCCGGTGGTGCTGCCGCTTGCACCCACCAACCTTGCGACCGACGACCCGGTCCCCGATCTCAAGGCGGAGATATCGGCGAGCGGCGGCGATCCGCTTCCCTTCATTCCGTCCTTCGCCAATGTCGAGGCCAACGGCCCGGTGCTCGATGGCGTGGCTACCGGGCTCGGCGCCACGGCGCCGCGGTCCGAGGAAGACGGTCTTCTCCATCGCCTGCCGCTCGTGTCGCGGATCGGCGCCCGTATCCTGCCGGCGCTGGCGCTCGAAGTCCTGCGCGTCGCGCAAGGAGCCGACGCGTATCTGCTCGCGGTCTCCGACAGCGACGGCTTCCTGTCGCTCGGCCACCCGCCGGGTCTCACCCGGATCACGGTCGGCGACATCATCGTGCCGACGGATCCCGACGGCAGCATGCGCCTCGACCTCCGGCCATCGAATCCGCAGGCCTATATCCCCGCCTGGCGCATCCTCGAGGGTGACGACGTCAAGGCGGCGGTCGAGGGCCGGATCGTCGCCATCGGCCTCACTGCGACCGGGACCGGCGATTTCGTCGCGACGCCGCTGGAAGCGTCGATCCCGCGGGTCGAGCTCCAGGCCGAGGCCATCGAGCACATCCTGTCGGGCAGGACGGTGACGCGGCTCGGCGAAGCGGTGGCGATCGAGATCGCGATCGTCGTCCTGCTCGGGCTTCTCCTCGCGTGGCTCCTGCCGCGGCTGAGGCTGATCGCGGCGGTGGCGGCGAGCCTGGTCGCGGTGGTCGCGATCGCGGCCGCGGGCTGGTTCGCCTATCGCGATTTCGGGCTCGTCTTCGATCCGACCTGGCCGATCCTGTCGATCTGGGTGCTTGCCGGGCTGGCGGCGCTCTATCTCCATCATCGGCTGGAGGTGCAGCGGTCGGAGGTCCGGGCTGCTTTCGGCGGCGCGATGCCGCCGGCCATGGTCGACGCGGTGCTCAGGCATCCCGGCCGGCTGGTCCTCGATGGCGAGACCCGCGAACTGACGCTGATGCATTGCGCGATCAGGAACTTCGCTGCGATCGCCGCCCAACGCGAGGCGAAGGACCTCGTCTCCTTCGTCGGCGCCGTCAACGCGCCGATGGTCGGCGCGATCCACGCCAATCACGGCATGCTGTCGTTGAATGCGGGGGACACGCTGCTCGCTTTCTGGAATGCGCCGCTCGACGACGAGCTGCATGCGGTCAATGCCTGCCGGGCAGCGGCGAGGATTCTCGGCGAGGTGAGGCGGATGGATCGCGGCGTGGCGGGAGGGACCAGGGTCGGCATCGGCATTGCCACCGGCAATTGCTGCGTCGGCCGCCTCGACGCCGGTGACCGGCCGGCCTACCTGGCGCTCGGCGAGGGCGTCGGCCTGTCCGAGCACCTGCAGCAGCTTTCGGAGGTCTATGGCGTCGGCGTCGTCATCGACGACGCGACGGCGGCGCTGGTCGAGGAACCGCGCCTGCTCGAACTCGACCTCGTCCGGGTCAACGGGCGCGGCCGTCCGATCCGCCTCTTCACGCTTGCCGGCGTGATCGAGGAGGCGGACCAGGTTTTCGCCCATCTCGCGCCGGCGCATGCGGCGATGATCGCCTGCTATCGCGATCGGGACTGGGACGGTGCGGAGGCAGCCCTAGCGCACTGCCTCGGCTTTCGCATCGAGGCGCTGCTGACGCTCTACAGCCTCTATCGCAGCCGGATCGCCACCTGCCGGGAAATCCCCCCGCCACCGGAGTGGGACGGCGCCGATGCGACGCGCGGATAGGACAGTGTGACGGACGCCATATCGAAATCCTTCGCCGGCTGGCACACTGGCATCGCGGCGAGTCGGGGGATGAGAATCGGGGGAATTCCGAGGTGACCAATCCGTTTGCCGCACTGCTGGTCGTGATGACCATCCTCGAGGTCAAGCACTTCGTCTGCGACTATCCCCTGCAGACGTCCTACCAGCTGAACAACAAGGGAAAATACGGCCATCCCGGCGGCATTCTCCATTCCGGCATCCAGGCCGCCGGAACGCTCTTCGCCTTCATCGCGGTGACGCCGACCCTCTTCCTCGGCGCGGCCATCGTCGTGGTGGAATTCCTGATCCACTATCATACCGACTGGGCCAAGGCGAACTTCATCCGGCAGGCCGGCTACGAGGTCTCCGATGCGAAATTCTGGTGGGCGATCGGTGCCGACCAACTCGTCCACCACCTGACCTATATCGCCATCGCCGGCATCCTCGTCGGACTTACGATCGGCACTGCCTGACGCAGGCGGCCGCTGTCATCGGGAGTCGGCGCGCTCCGGCTCCTCCGCCGGGCTGCCGCTCCGCCGTCGTTGCCGGGCCGGCGGCTTCCTCCGGGACGCATCGAGCGGCGCGACGCTGTCGCGGATGGCGAGCGTGCAAGGCAGCCGCGCTCCGGCCAGCGCCGGCTGCCGCCCGGACATGCGGGCGACCAGGTTCTCCGCCCCAAGGCGCCCGATTTCCGTCCGCGGCTGGATCACGGTGGTCAATGCCGGATTGTAGATGGCCGAATATTCGATACCGTCGAAGCCGGCCACCGATACGTCGCCGGGAACGTCGATCCCGGCATCCTTGACGGTCTTGATGAAGCCGATCGCCATCTCGTCGCTCGCGGCGAAGACCGCGGTCGGCCGTTTGGCGCCGAGCCCGAGAAACCGTTGCGCCGCCTCCATCCCTGCCTCGAAACTGAAGGCGCCCTGCCAGATCAGGCTGTTCTCGACCGGAATGCCGGCGGCGGTCAGGCCGTCGCGATAGCCCTTTATCCGCTCGCCCGTCTCGACGTTTCCCTCGGTCCCGGTGATATGGGCGATGCGGCGGTGGCCGCCGGCGATCAGATACTCGGTCATCGCCCTGGCGGAGTCGCGGTTGTCGACTTCGAAGACGGGCAGGCCGCTCGACGGAATGTCGTTGGAGATCAGGGTGATCGGCAATTTGTTGTTGAGCTGGAGAAAGTCGGTTCCAGGCAGCCTGCCGTTGAACAGCAGGACGCCGTCGACCTGGCCCGCGCGGACGACGCGGTCGTAATGCGCCTCGCGAACCGGGTCGTTCCGCGTGTCGCCGAAGATGACGCCATATCCTTCCTCGGTGAGCACTTCCTCGACCGCGTTGATGATGACGCTCCAGAAGGAATGGCCGAGTCCCGGCAGCAGGCAGAGGACGATCTTGGTCGACTGCGCCCGCAGGTTCCGCGCCGTCGCGTTCGGCGTGTAGCCGGTCGCCGCGATCGCCGCGACCACGTGGCTCCGGGTCGGCTCGGCAACGAGGTCCGGGTCGGTCAGCGTCCGGCTGACCGTCGCCGTGGATACACCGGCGCGCTTTGCGACGTCGAGGATCGTCGCGCGCCGTGACGGTTTGGCGTTGCCGTTTCGCTTGCTCATGATTCTCCGCAGTTTCCAGCCGTTCCGGCGGCTTTTTACATCATTTCCGACCGGCAATGGAGCCTGCTAGTTTGGCCGAGTCATGAATTTATGTAAACGTTTTCAACTTGATTTTCGAGATTGCTTTTGAGGAGTTGACAACTGATCGTCTTTCCATACTGTTGATGTAAACGATTACAGCCTTACGAACATCGGGAGGATGTTCCTGTGATCGTCATGGTGCACTGCAAAAACGCTTGAGTTTTACAAAGGGAGGAAGGGAATGAAGACTTTCGTCACAAGTTTGCTCGGCGCGACTGCTCTGGCCGCTCTGGTTAGCGGGCCGGCGCTGGCGACCGACCTCGAGGTGATCCACTGGTGGACCTCGAAAGGCGAATCGGCCGCGGTGAACGAATTCGCCAAGGCTTTCGACAATGATGGACAGGGCGACCACTGGGTCGACAGCGCCATCGCGCTCGGTGAAACGGCGCGCGCCACGGTCATGCAGCGTGCGCTCGGCGGCGATCCGCCCGGCGCGGCGCAGTTCAACCCTGGTCGTCAGTACGAAGAGCTGATCGCCGGCGGCCTCCTGCTGCAGCTCGACGATGTCGCGGAGGCGGGCGACTGGGCCGGGGTCATCCGTCCGCAGCGCATCCAGAGCGCCTGCCTGGTCGATGGCCACTGGTATTGCGTGCCGGTGAACATCCACTCGTGGCCCTGGGGCTGGTACTCCACAGAGGCCTTCGCCAAGGCCGGCGTGCCGAACCCGAAGAATTTCGATGAGTTCGTGGCGGCCGCACCCAAGCTGCAGGAAGCCGGCATCATCCCGATGGCGATCGGCGGCGACGGCAACGGCTGGCAGATCAAGGGCGCCTTCGATCAGATCCTTCTCGCAGCCCTCGGCATCGAGGAGCGCGACCAGATGTATCGTGACAAGGACACCGAGATCGCCGGCAGTGCCAACATGCTGAAGGCCCTGCAGAACTTCAAGGCGCTCAAGCAATATACCGACGAGGGTTATGCCAACCGCAACTGGAATGACACGACCAACCTGGTGATCACCGGCAAGGCCGGACTGCAGATCATGGGCGACTGGGCTCGCGGCGAATTCGCCGCCGCGGGGATGACCGGCGTCGAGGACTTCGGCTGCATGATCGGGCTCAACGAAGATCAGCCGATCGTCAGCACTGACGGCGACGTGATCGTCTTCTTCAAGCAGGATGACCCCGAGGTCGAAGCCGCGCAGAAGCGTCTTGCGGCGCTGCTGATCAGCCCCGAGGTCCAGGTCGCCTTCAACAACAAGAAAGGCTCGATGCCGGTTCGCGGCGACGTCGACATGGCGACCGCCGATCCCTGCATGCAGAAGGCCCTGAAGGCGGTCGAGGATCCTGCCAAGATCGCGACCGGCGTCCAGCGCCTGACCACCGAGGACACCAACAACGAGCTGAATTCGCTCGTTACGCAGTACTGGTCGGACGACTCGATGACTGCCGAGGATGCTCAGGCCCGCTGGGTCGAGATCCTGGAAAACGCCAGCTAGGCGGCAACGGATCGCGGGTGCGCCGTCCGGTCATCCGGGCGGCGCACCCCGTACCTTTCATCGGGCACAGGAATCCCGGTTCACCTTGCGCGTCCCGGCGGGATCGTGAAGCGATGCCACCGGCAGGCGCGCCGGACAAAGACAAAGACTAGAGGGGGAACGCTCTCGCTTCGGGCGGGGCGGCAGAAGCATGGCAGAGGCGCGTCGACGACGATTCAAGATCCAGGCGGTGATCGGTACGCTTCCGATGATAGCGGTTGGTGTCGGCGTCTACATCATCGGCATCGGGTTCACCTTCTTCTGGTCCTTCACCAACTCCAAGCTCTTCCCGAGCAGCAAGCTGGTCGGCCTCGATCAATACCGACGCCTGTGGTCGAGCGATCGCTGGCTGGTCGCGGTCGACAACATCTGGATCTTCGGCGTCCTGCTGATCGTTTGCAGTCTCGTCTTCGGCTATCTCCTCGCCGTCTTCATGGACCAGCGAATCCGGCAGGAGGATCTCTTCCGGTCGATCTTCCTCTATCCCTTCGCCATGTCGCTGATCGTCACCGGCCTGATCTGGCAGTGGATGCTCGATCCCAATCTCGGCATCGAGAACACGATCCACAATCTCGGCTGGACCAGCTTTCATTTCTCGCCGCTGGTCGATCCCGAGACAGCGATCTACGGGCTGGTCATTGGCGGCATCTGGCAGGGCTCGGGCGTGACGATGGCGATCCTGCTCGCCGGCCTGCGGGGCATCGATTCGGAAATCTGGAAAGCCGCCAGGGTCGACGGCATCCCGACCTGGCGGGTCTATCTCTTCATCGCCCTGCCGATGATCCGCGGTGCGCTCGCTACCGCCTTCGTCCTGCAATGTGTCAGCGTCGTGCGGGTCTATGACCTGATCATCGCGATGACCGGGGGCGGGCCCGGCATCTCGACCCAAATGCCGGCGGTCTACGTCATCCAGATGATCACAAGCAGCCAGAATGTCGGCCAGGGCATGGCCGCGGCCACGATGATGCTGATCCCGATCCTGATCGTGCTGGCAGTCGGCGGACTGGCCATGCTGCGCCGGAAACGTCGCGCTGCCGCGGGAGCAACGGCATGAGCACCGGCGAAGCGACTATGACATACACCGCCCGCCGCGGCGTCGAGCCGAGCGGCGTCAAGCCGCGCCGCTTCTCGCCTGCTCGCCTCGGCATCTACTGCTTCCTGCTGGTCTCGGCGCTGTTCTTCCTGATCCCGCTCTACGTGATGATCGTCA
>JAGRKY010000315.1 GCA_020442095.1 Bauldia sp. | reverse complement strand
AGCAGCGCCTTGTTGGCGGTCACGACGTGCTTGCCGGTCTTCAGCGCCGCCTCGACCGACTCCCGCGCCGCCCCTTCCGAGCCGCCGATCAGCTCGACGAAGATGTCGTTGCCGGGATCGCGGGCAAGCGCCACCGGATCCTCGAACCACTCCATCCCCGAGGTATCGATACCGCGGTCCTTGTTGATGTTCCGGGCCGAGACGCCGGACACGACGATCGGCCGGCCGCTGCGCACCGCGAGGTCGTTGCCATGGCGCGCGATCAGCCGCACCAGCGAGGTGCCGACCGTACCGAGTCCGGCGACCCCGATCCTGATGGGCGCTATCGCTTCCATGTCCTTGCTCACGAATCCTGGCTGGGAGGCATCGTCGCGGCGCTCACGCGAAGCGCCGCCGCCGATCCTCACCGGTGGGAGGTTAAAGCAGCCTTTCCGACAGGCAGGTCTGCCGCGTCAGCGGGCCGCGCTCAACGGGACGACGTTGTGCAACGTTTTGTCCGCCGATTCAAGGAATCGCCTGAGGTTGCGGGCGGCCTGGCGGATGCGCTGCTCGTTCTCGACCAGCGCGATACGCACGTAATCGTCGCCGTGCTCGCCGAAGCCGATGCCCGGCGCCACCGCGATATCCGCCTTCTCGATCAGCAACTTGGAGAATTCGAGCGAGCCAAGACCCCGGAATTTCTCCGGAATCGGCGCCCAGGCGAACATCGAGGCCGACGGCGGCGGTATGTCCCAGCCGGCCCGCGAGAAGCTGTCGACCAGCACGTCGCGGCGCCGCTTGTAGGTTGCGCGCATCTCGTCGATGCATTCCTGCGGCCCGTTCAGCGCCGCGGTCGCCGCGACCTGGATCGGCGTGAAGGCGCCGTAATCGAGATAGGACTTCACCCGGCCGAGCGCCGCGATCAGGCGTTCGTTGCCGACCGCGAAACCGATCCGCCAGCCGGCCATCGAGAAGGTCTTGGACATCGAGGTGAACTCGACCGCGACATCCATGGCGCCCGGCGCCTGGAGGATCGAGGGCGGCGGCTCGTCGCCGAAATAGACCTCCGAATAGGCGAGATCGGACAGCAGGATCAGCTCGTTGCGCCGCGCGAAGCTGACGAGGTCGCGGTAGAAATCGAGGTCCGCGACATGCGCCGTCGGGTTGGACGGGTAGCAGACCACGACCGCCAGCGGCTTCGGGATCGAATGCACCACGGCGCGTTCGAGCGCGCGGAAATAGTCCTCGTCCGGCGCCGCCGGCAGGGCGCGGATGACGCCGCCGGCCATCAGGAAGCCGAAGCCGTGGATCGGGTAGCTCGGATTGGGGCACAGCACCACATCGCCCGGCCCGGTGATCGCCTGGGCCATGTTGGCGAAGCCCTCCTTCGAGCCAATGGTGACGATCACCTGGCTGTCCGGATCGAGCTTCACGCCGAAACGCCGGCCGTAATAGGCGGCCTGGGCGCGGCGCAGACCGTTGATGCCGCGCGAGGCCGAATAGCCGTGGGTGTCCTCGCGCCGCGCCGTATCGGCGAGCTTCTCGACGATATGGGCCGGAGTCGGCAGGTCCGGGTTGCCCATGCCGAGGT
>JAGRKY010000314.1:3470-5573 GCA_020442095.1 Bauldia sp. | reverse complement strand
GCGCGGCGGCGACGATGCGGTAATAATGCTCGGCGTGCTGGAGGAGATTCTCGCCCTGTACCCGGTCGCCGGCGGCCTGTGCGTCGCGGGCGAGCTGGGTGTAGCGCTCGGCGATGTGAAGCGGCGTACCGCGGACCTTCACGTCCGGACCGTTGCTCTCGTAAGAACGCGTCAGAGGATTGGGGCCCTTGCGGCCACGTCCACGCATACGCTTGTTGTTCTGCTGTCCTTGCCTCATCAGCCTTCTCTTCTGCCTCCGAACGGACTCTGAATCCGCTCATTGTCGAGCAACATCGCGTCTCGGCGATGATTGCCTGCGAATCCATCCGGACTCGGCTGTACCGGCCCGGCTATTGGCCTCTTTCGACGTTGACTCACCCGGTCAAGGTTCCCCGAGCAGGGAGCTGCGCCAAGCTCACTCGGTCCACCCTTACGATGGTGAAGGGTCCGGAATTGAGGACACCGTTCACGATCAGAATTTCGCTCGGTTGGAAGCGTATCCCAGCGCCCAAAATCACAAGGCATCGCCGATAGCAATGCGAAGGATTCTGTCCGTTTTTCTACGGTGAGCGGACGTTAGCCGCTTCCGGTCCGATTTCCAAGCCTATTTTTACGGCCGTTTCTCGAGTTCGATGACACGCTCGATCCCGGCGAAATCGCGATGGCTGCGAACGACATAGCCTCGCCGCCGCGCCAGTTCCGCGACCCGCTCCGCCTGTCCGCTACCGATCTCTGCGAAGGCGCGACCCTTGGGCCGCAGGAGCCCCGGCAGGGCGTCGAAAATTCGCGGATAGATCGCGACCCCGTCGCGACCGCCATCAAGTGCGATATGGGGATCGTGGTCCCTCACCGCAACCGGCAGGCCCGCGATCTCCTCCCCTGCGATATAGGGCGGGTTGGACACCACCAGGTCGAAGCAGCCGCCGATCGGGGCCGCCCAGTCGCCGACCACGAAGCCTGCCCGCCCGCCGAGCCCGAGCGCGCCGGCATTCTGCCGCGCGGTCCGGGCGGCCTCCTCGCTGACATCGACGCCGATGCCGGTCGCGGCCGGCAACTCGCTGAGCAGCGCCAGCAGGATCGCGCCGGAGCCGGTGCCGAGGTCGAGGATCGACAGCGCCTCGTCGCGTCGGCCGGCGGCGTCGATCGCGGCAAGCGCTGCCGCGACCAGCGTCTCGGTGTCCGGCCGCGGTACAAGCGTCGCGGCGGACAGCCCGAAGGGCAAGCTCCAGAATTCCTTGACGCCGGTGATCCGCGCGACCGGCATCCCGGCCGCCCGGCTTGCGACATAGCCCGCGACGGTCCGCTCGACCGCCGGCGTCACCGTCTCGTCGTCATGGAGAATCAGTTCCCCCGGCCCGAAGCCGAGCGCGTGTCCGATCAGCAGCCGCGCGTCGAGATCGGCGCTCGCCCGCGCCTCCGCGTCGCCGGCGGCGCGAAGCTGCGCCGCGACCCTGCGGCGAAGGGCAGCGACCGTTACCGCCGGCGCTGCCGTATCCGTCGTCACGCCGCTTCCTCTTCGGCCAGCAGCGACGCCTGATGGTCGGTGATCAGCGGGTTGATCACGTCGTCGAGCGCGTCGCCGGCAAGCACCTCGTCGAGCTTGTAGAGCGTCAGGTTGATGCGGTGGTCGGTCACCCGGCCTTGCGGGAAGTTATAGGTGCGGATGCGTTCGGAGCGGTCGCCGCTGCCGACCTGCACCCGGCGCGCCTCGGCGCGGGCATCCGCCGCACTCTGGCGCTCGAGATCGAAGAGCCGTGCCCTGAGCATCTGCATCGCCTGGGCCCGGTTCTGGTGCTGCGACCGCGACACGGCGGTGACGATGATCCCGGTCGGGATATGCAGGATGCGGATACCGGAATCGGTGGTGTTGGCGTGCTGGCCGCCGGCGCTCGAGGCGCGCGTCGTGTCGAGGCGGATGTCCTCCGGCCGGATGTCGATATCGACATCCTCCGCCTCGGGCAGCACCGCGACCGTCGCCGCCGAGGTGTGGATGCGGCCGCTCGCCTCGGTCGCCGGCACCCGCTGCACCCGGTGGACACCGGATTCGAACTTGAGCCGCGCGAAGACGCCCTTGCCGGTGATGTTGGCGATGATTTCCTTGTA
>JAGRKY010000314.1:0-3371 GCA_020442095.1 Bauldia sp. | reverse complement strand
GCCGCCGGTGCCGGCGCGGATTTCGACGATCGCGCTTTTCTCGTCCGCCGCGTCCTTCGGCAGGAGCAGGATCCGCACCTCCTCGGAAAGCGCCTCGATGCGCTCGTCGAGCGCCTCGGCCTCGGCGCGGGCAAGCTCCGCCATTTCCGGATCGGCGAGCAGCGCATCCAGCCCCTCGCGCTCCTTCACCGCCGTGCGGAGCGCGATGACGCCCTCGTAGACCGGCTCGAGTTCGGCACGCTCGCGGCTCAGCTTGACCAGCGTGTCGCTGTCGAGCGGCGAGGCAAGCCGCGCGTCGATCACCTCCACCCGGGAGATCAACGCATCCATCTTCTGTTCGGGGATCATGGTCATGGCTGCAGGCGGAACGTAACGCGCTCGTCCTCAGAAAGGTATGTCTTCGGCGGTGGCGAATTCGGCGAGCGCAGTCCGGATGCTGTCGCCGCGATGCTTCCCGCCTTCGTCGAGCAGGGCCTGGACCTTGTCCGCGACCTTGCCGGCATCGAGTGCGCGGGTCATCGCCTTGACCGGCCCGATTGCCGCCGCGGACATCGACAGCGAGCGATAGCCGATGCCGATCAGCGCCATGGCCGCCAGCGGGCTGCCCGCCATCTCGCCGCAGAGCGTCACCGGAAGGCCGGCGGCCTCCGCCGACAGGGCGATCTGCCGGAGCGCCCGCAGGAAGGGCGGCGACAGCGGGTCGAACCGGCCGGCCACCATGATGTTGCCGCGGTCGCTCGCGGTCATGAACTGGTGCAGGTCGTTGGAACCGACCGAGATGAAATCGACCAGCGTCGCGACGTCGTTGAGCTGCCACAGCATCGCCGGCACCTCGACCATCGCCCCGATCAGCAGCTCGGCCGGCGTCTCGTGGCCGTGGCGCTTGAGATGGGCCATTTCCTTGTCGATCAGGTCACGGGTCTCCCGGATCTCCCAGAGATCGGTGACCATCGGCAACATGATGCGGAGCTGCCGCCCGGCCGCGGCCTGGAGCAGGGCGCGCAGCTGGGTCCTGAGCAGTCCCGGGCGATCGAGCCCGAGCCGGATCGCCCGCCAGCCGAGCGCCGGGTTCTCCTCCTGCGCCGTGCGTAGGTAGGGAAGCACCTTGTCGCCGCCGATATCGAGCGTCCGGAAGGTCACCGGCCGGTCGCCCGCCGCCTCGATGACCGAGCCGTAGAAGGCGCGCTGTTCGCCGAGCTTCGGCATCCGCTCGGCGATCATGAACTGCAATTCGGTGCGGAACAGCCCGATTCCCTCGGCGCCGGATTCGATGAGATGCGGCAGGTCGACCATCAGCCCGGCATTCATCAGCAGCCTGACCCGCTGGCCGTCGAGGGTCACCGCCGGCTTGTCGCGGAGAAGCTGGTACTGCTCCTGCCGCTTGGCGCGGAACCGCACCTTCTCGGCATAGGTCGCCTCGACGTCGGCGCTCGGGCGGATATGGACCTCGCCGACCAGCCCGTCGACGATCACCGGGTCGCCGTTCTCGACCAGCGACACGACGTTGGCGACGCGGCCGACCGAGGCGATGCCGAGCGCCCGGGCAACGATGGTGACGTGGCTGGTCGGTCCGCCCTCCTCGAGGATCAGGCCGCGCACCTGCTCGCGGTCATAGTCGAGAAGCTCGGCGGCGCCCATGTTGCGGGCGACGATGATCGCATCGCGCGGCAGCTCATCGGCCGACGGTCCGTGCGCCTTGTTCATCAGCACCCTGAGGAGCCGGTTGGCGAGGTCGTCGAAGTCGTGCAGCCGGTCGCGCAGGAAAGGATCGGTCTGCCGCTGCATCCGCGCCCGGGTGTCGCTCTGCACCTTCTCGACCGCAGCCTCGGCCGTCAGGCCGTTGCGGATCGCCTCGTTCATCCGGCGCACCCAGCCGCGGTCATGGGCAAACATCCGGTAGGCCTCGAGCACATCGCGATGCTCGCCGGTCTCGGCGATGTCGTCGCGCGACAGCATGTCGTCGACGAACAGCCGGAGGCTGGCGATCGCGTCTTCGAGACGCTGCGCCTCGTCGTCGACATCCTCGGCGATCAGGGCGTTGACGACGACGCGCGGCTCATGCAGCACGACATGGCCGAGCCCGACGCCCTCGCAGAGCCCGACGCCGCTCGCGGTAATCGGCCGCTTGAGGTCGAGCAGGGTGCCCGGCTGGGCCAGCCGCTCCAGTTCGCCGACGGCGAGCATCTCGGCGAGCACCATCGCCGTGGTCTGCAGCGCCTCGACCTCTTCGTCGTAATAGGTCCGGTGCGTCCGGTTCTGGACGACCAGCACGCCCAGCGTCCGGCCGGCGCGCAGGATCGGCACGCCGAGGAAGGACTGGTAGATCTCCTCGCCGGTCTCCGGCAGGTAGCGATAGGCCGGATGCGACTGCGCGTTCGGCAGGTTCAGCGGCCGCGCCTCGGCGGCGATCGTGCCGACCAGGCCCTGGCCGGTGCGCAGCGCGGCGTGGTGGACCGCCTCCGCCTTCAGGCCCTCGGTGGCATAGAGCTCGAGCACCCCGTCGGACCGCAGGACATAGACCGAGCACACCTCGGCCACCACGTTGGCCGCGATCTGCGTCACGATCTTGTCGAGCCGTTCCTGCGCGCTGATCGGCTCCGCCATGATTTCGCGCAAGCGGCGGAGCAGGACGCGCGGTCCGGCGGGGGGACCCCGCATGATCCGCTATCCTAATGGACGTGTTGTTGCCGCGGCCAATGCCGTCGGCGGCCTCGAGGTGGCGCCCGAATCCGCGCCCGGTTAGTTCTTGTCGAGCCCGTATAGCGAATGCAAAGTCCGTACCGCAAGCTCGGTATAGGATGCGTCGATCAGCATCGAAATCTTGATCTCCGACGTGGTGATCGCCCGGATGTTGATCCCGCGCGACGCCAGGGCGTCGAAAGCCTGGGCGGCAACGCCTGCGTGGCTGCGCATTCCGATGCCGATCACCGAGATCTTGGCGACGTCGGTCGAGCCCTGCATCGCCTGGTAGCCGATCTTTTCCCGCGATTCCTCGAGCACCTGGGTCGAGCGGTCGAAATCCGCGATCGGCACAGTGAAGGTGAGGTCGGTCAGCGACCCGTCCTCGGAGATGTTCTGGACGATCATGTCGACGTTGATATTCGCTTCGGCGAGCGGCATGAACACCGCCGCCGCCACGCCGGGCTTGTCGGCGACCCGGCGGAGCGAAATCTGGGCATCGTCCTTCGAATAGGCGATCCCGGTAACGACCTGCTTTTCCACGATTTCGTCCTCGTCACAGATGAGGGTTCCAGGCGGCTCGGCCGCATTCTTCAGTTCCGGCGCATCCGGGTCGGTGAAGCTCGACCGGACGAAGGTCCGCACCCCGTGCACCATCGCCATCTCGACCGAGCGGACCTGCAGCACCTTGG
>JAGRKY010000313.1 GCA_020442095.1 Bauldia sp. | reverse complement strand
ACCGGGCAGATGCCGCAGATGCGGGCGGTGATATCCGGCGCCTCGGAGAAGGCGCGGCCGCGCATGAAAGCCTCGAAGAACCGCGGCGGCTCGAAGATCGAAAGCTCGGCCGATTCGACGACACCATCGCGGACGACAACCTTGAACGCGCCTTCGCCCTCGACGCGCGCGAGATAGTCGACCTTGATCGTCTTGGTCTTATGAGCCATGGCGTTCCCTTTCCTCCCGGAACGGTTCGGCATCGGCGTTGAACGTGCTGTAGACGCGGCCGATCTCGTCGGCCTGCATGCCGAGGGAGCGGAGCTGATCGGACAGCGACGGTGCGTTGGGGGTCTCCATCGGACCGAAACAGCCGTAGCAGCCGCGGTTGTAGGACGGGCAGAGCGCCCCGCAGCCGGCATGGGTCACGGGCCCGAGGCAGGGCGTGCCGTGGGCGACCATCACGCACGGGTTGCCCTTCAGCTTGCATTCGATGCAGACGCTGTGGCCCGGGGTCACCGGTTTGCGCCTGGCGAGATAGGCCGACACGACCTCAAGCAGCTGGCGTTTGTTGATCGGACAGCCGCGGAGCTCGAAATCGACGCGGATATGGTCGGCGATCGGCGTCGAGGTGGCGAGCGTCGAGATGTAGTCGGGCCTGGCATAGACGACCGAGGTGTATTGCTTGACGTCGGCGAAGTTGCGAAGCGCCTGGATGCCGCCGGCCGTCGCACAGGCGCCGATCGTGATCACCACATCGGAGATCTTCCTGACCTCCTGGATGCGCTCGGCGTCATGGGCGGTGGTAATCGATCCCTCGACCAGGGAGAGGTCGTAGCGACCCTCGATCCTGCCGCGGGTCGCCTCCATGAAATAGGCGATGTCGATAGCATCCGCGACGGCAAGCAGCTCGTCCTCGCAGTCGAGCAGACTGAGCTGGCAACCGTCGCAGGAGGCGAATTTCCATACCGCCAGACGGGGTCTCGCATTCTTGGCCGCCACCCTCAGATCTCCTTCAGCGCGAGAAGAGACTGGATGCGATCATAGCGGAACACCGGCCCGTCGCGGCAGATGAAGACCGGAGAGAACTGGCAATGCCCGCAAAGGCCGATCGCGCATTTCATATTGCGTTCCATCGATACCCAGATGGAGGATTCGGGAAGGCCGGCGGCGGTCAGCGCCTGAACGCCGAAGCGCATCATGATCTCCGGGCCGCAAAGCAGCGCGACGGTCCGCTCGGGATCGATGGCGGCCCGCGGCAGCAGCGTCGTCACGACACCGACATCTCCGCGCCAGCCATCGGACGCATGGTCCACCGTTACCTCGAGATGGACGTCGAGGCGTGAGCGCCAGGCCTCAAGCTCGTCAAGATAGAGGATATCGTCCGGGCTGCGGGTGCCATAGAGGATCGAAACCCGGTCGTAGCGGTCCCGGTCGCCGAGCAGGCGGTAGATCACCGGGCGGAGTGGTGCGAGGCCGATGCCGCCGGCGATGACCAGAACGTCCTTGCCCTCCAGCTCGGCCATCGGCCAACCGACGCCGAAGGGGCCGCGAACACCGAGCGAGGCTCCCTCTTCGAGTTCGGTCAGCGCCCGGGAGACCGAGCCGACGGCACGGATCGTATGGATGATGCCGCCGTCAGCCGCCGGATCGCCGCTGACGCTGATCGCCGACTCGCCGACGCCGAAGACGGTGAGCATGTTGAACTGGCCGGGGGTGAAGGGCACGAGCCCGGCAGACCCGAGGTCGAGCTCCAGGGTGAAGACATCCGCCGTATCCTGCCGGCGACTGGTCACGCGCGCGACATGGGGGACCATCGGGTCATGCAGGGCCTGCATCGCGGACGCTTCCATGTCAGGCCGCCGGCTTGCCGTAGACGTCGAGCACCTGAAGCCGGGTCGCCTGCAACCGCTGCATCAGGATCGGCACCAGCCGCATCGTCACGTCGTAGCCGAGCGCATGGTCGGCCTCGCACTTGTTGCGGAGACAGGTGCCATCCATCGCGATCGCCCGCACGTCTTCCAGCGCCCGTGCGTCGAAGGTCCACCTGTATGGCGGGAACAGCCAGGAGATGCCGACAACCTCGCCCTCGGCAACCGTCTGAAACACCACCGCTCCGCTGCCGGGCGCCGCAATCTCCAGCGCTACCCGGCCTTCGCGGATCAGGTAAAACTGGTCGGCCGGGCCGCCTTCGCGGAACATGTATTCGCCCGACCGGAACCGGACATTCTTGGCGCAGCCGACGACCAGCTCGAGAAAAGACTCATCAAGTCCGGCGAAGAAAGGATGCTGCCGGACGATGCGTTCCAGGCCCTCTACTACCATCTCACGTGCTCCTTCCAGTCGCGCCGCCCTGGATCGCGCGGACTTCCTCGGTGATGTCGATGCCGACCGGACACCAGGTGATGCAGCGGCCGCAGCCGACACAGCCGGACGTACCGAACTGATCGAACCAGGTGGCAAGCTTGTGGGTCATCCATTGGCGATAACGCGAGCGGCCACTCTGCCGGACGCTGCCGCCGTGGATGTAAGAGAAGTCCATGGTGAAGCAGGAATCCCAGCGCCGCTCGCGACTCGATTCAAGGCCGGCGAGATCGCTCGAATCCTCCGCTGTCGTGCAGAAGCAGGTCGGGCAGACCATGGTGCAGTTGCCGCAGGTCAGGCAGCGCTCCGCCACCTCGTCCCAGCGCGGATGCTCGAGGTTGGCGAGAAGCAGGCCGTGGATGTCTCCATCCGGCATTTCCCGGCCCATCGATTGCGCCGTCCGCGCGACGATTTCCGCGGCGATCGTCTTGTCCGCATCCGTGGCCGCCGACCTGGGCAACGCCGCGAGGAGGTCGCGACCGGCTTCGGATCCGGTCTCGACCAGAAAACGAACGCCGTCATCGTCGACGATTTCGGTCAGTGCAAGGTCAAACCCGGCTTCCGCCTTCGGTCCGGTCTTCATCGACGTGCAGAAGCAGGTACCCCCGGCCTGGCCGCAATTGACGGCGACGAAAAAGGCATCCTCGCGCCGGGCCTGATAATGCGGATCGGCAAATGGTCCGCCGAGGAAGACACGGTCCTGGATGGCGATGGCGTTAAGCTCGCAGGCGCGAACCCCGATGAAGGCGAAACGCCCGTTCGGAGTCACATCCGCGGTGACGCGCGTCTCCTCGCCTTCGCGGCGCGAACTCCACAGGCGCTGGCGTGGCGGATGGAGGAACTTCTTCCAGGATTGCGGGCCGACGACGTAGCCGAACAGGGCGTCGTCGTCGCGACGGGAGAGCCGATAATGGCCACCGTCCTGCTCGTCGGTCCAGCCTCGCGGCAAGTCTTCCGAGCTTGATATATCGTCGTAGACGATTGCCTGTTCGCGGACCGTGGGGCCCACCACGCGATAGCCCTGATCGCGAAGCGCAGCGAGCAGGGCATCGACGCCGGTGACGGTTAAAACTGCCTGTTCGCCTCCGGTATCCACGCGATCCCCTCCGACGCCAGAACCATTCTAAACACGATCATAGGCGTCATTGGTTGTGCCACGTCAACGCTGCAAAACGAAAAAAACTCCCGCTGCCCGAAAAGGCGGCAATCGCTAATTATTGAGGTGCCCGAGAGCCTGTCTGTCGCGCAGGAGGATGCGGCGCGACGTCGGAATCTCGATCGCCATCTCCCCTTCGAGGCGGGTCAGGGTCCGTGACACAGTCTCGATTGTCAGGCCGAGATAGTCGGCGATGTCCTGTCGGGACATCGGCAGGTCGACGACGATGTCGGAGCCCTCGCGCCCGGCCATATCGAGCAGGAAGGTTGCGACCCGCTCCTGCGCCCGCTTGCGGCCGAGGAGAAGCAGATGATCCTGCGCCCGCTTCAGCTCCTTTGCGGTATGGGCCCATAGCTCGGAAGCGAGCTCGGGGCTCCTGCCGGCGAGCGACACGAGCACGCTGCGCTTCGCCACGAGAACGACCGAATCGGCGATCGCCTCCGCAGTGAAGTGGCGCTCCGTGCCGATCTCGAGGCCGAAGACGTCGCCCTGGATGTGGAAATCGCTGATCTGGCGGCGACCGTCGCTGAGCAGCTTGTAGGTCCGGACGGCACCGGAGACGACCTTGTAGACGTTGTCGACCGGCTCGCCCTCGCCGTAGACCTCCGAATTCCGGGCGTGGCGCACGGAAATCCCCACGCCGCCAAACGCCTCGGCCAGAGATACAGCACCGGAAAATGTCCGGGCACGCGCAGGCCTAGAAGCGTCGGCCTCCGAAACGTGAAGCGATTCCTCGTACAGCATGACTTCACCCCTCCGCTCAGGCTCTTTTGATCCTGATCAATTTGATCGTGATCAATAGGTAGCGACGGGTGGCAGAGTCGAAAATTCGGGTAATCTCCCTACGGGGAATCCCGTAGGCGGGGGAAATGTGGAAAATGCCGGGCGAAGACAGGTAATGGGGTGGATGCCGGGCAATCGCGTGGCGATCCCGCTGCGGCCCGGCCCGTCGGGTACGCTTGGCGTCGTGCTGCGCTATGCGCTGCCCTTCGGGGCGGTCGCCATCGCGATCCTCGCCTGCGCGTCGATCTGCGGGCGTTCGAACGACCCGTCGCTGTTTCTTTTCGCCGCTGTGGCCGTGGTGGTCTCGGCCGCCTATGGCGGCCTCGGCCCGGGACTGCTGGCCACTGGCCTGACCGTCGTCGCGGCCTTTGCGATCGCCCATTTCTACAGCGGCGTGCCGGTCGATATCGTCAAGGCGCTGATCTTCAGCTTCCTCGGCGGGGCGATCGCGATGATGGGCGAGCGGCTTCACCGGTTGCGCGCCGAGACCGAGGCCTTCGCCAGCGACCTGATCTCGCGCGAGGCGCATCTCCAGTCGATCCTCGACACGGTCCCGGATGCGATGGTGGTGATCGACGAGGAGGGGATCATCCGCTCCTTCTCGACCGCCGCCGAGCGGCTGTTCGGCCACGCCGCCGAGGACGCGGTCGGCCGCAACGTCAGCATGCTGATGCCGTCGCCCTACCGGCAGGATCACGACCGCTATATCCACCGCTACCTCGAATCCGGCCAGCGGCGGATCATAGGCATCGGCAGGGTCGTCGTCGGCCAGAAGGCGGATGGATCGACCTTTCCGATGGAGCTGGCGGTCGGCGAGATGGTGTCCGAGGAGAGCCGCTACTTCACCGGCTTCGTCCGCGATCTCAGCGAGCGCCAGGAGACCGAGGTGCGGCTGCAGCAGTTGCAGTCGGAACTCGTCCATATCTCGCGGCTGACGGCGATGGGCGAGATGGCGTCGACCCTTGCCCACGAGATCAACCAGCCGCTCTCGGCGATCGCCAACTATATCAGCGGCGCGCGGCGGCTGCTCGAATCGGGGCATGCCGGCGCCCAGCCGCGGTTGCGCGAGGCCCTCGACAAGGCTTCCGACCAGGCGCTCAGGGCCGGCCAGATCATCCGCCACCTGCGCGACTTCGTCAGCCGCGGCGAGAGCGAGAAGCGCGCCGAGAACGCCGCCCGGATGGTCGAGGAGGCGAGCGGGCTGGCGCTGGTCGGCGCCAAGCAGCGGGGCGTCCGCGTCCGCTTCGACGTCGCCGACGACGTCAACCATGTCCTCGCCGACCGGGTGCAGATCGAGCAGGTCCTGCTCAACCTCATCCGCAACGCCATCGAGGCGATGGCGGATGCCGGTTCCGAGCCGCGCGAGCTGACCATCTCGGCCAGGCGCATTCCCGGCGGCATGGTCGAATTCGCGGTCGCCGATACCGGCCCCGGCATCGCGCCCGAGGTGGAGGAGCGGCTGTTCACCCCCTTCGTCACCTCCAAGCCGCAGGGGATGGGCGTCGGCCTGTCGATCTCGCGCACCATCGTCAACGCCCATGGCGGGACGATCTCGGCCGAGAGCGCTCCGGGCAAGGGCACGACGTTCCGTTTCACCCTCAGGACGATCGATGTTACGGAAGGCGGGGATGCAGACTAGCGCCGTTGTTCATGTGATCGACGATGACCGGGACGTCCGCGAATCGCTGTCCTTCCTGCTCGAGACGGCGGGGCTGACGGTCAGGGCCTTCGAATCGGCGAGCGCCTTCCTCGACGTGCTGCCGCGCGGCGAGAAGGGCTGCGTCGTCACCGACGTCAGGATGCCGGGGATCAGCGGCACCGAGCTCCTCGCCAGGCTGAAGGAAAGGGGCGTCGGCATGCCGGTCATCGTCATCACCGGCCATGGCGACGTGCCGCTCGCGGTCGAGGCGATGAAGCTCGGCGCCTTCGACTTCATCGAGAAGCCCTTCGACGACGCGACGATCATCGCCGCGGTCGGCTCGGCGCTGCGGGAAGAGGAGCGCCGCGAGGAGAACGAGGCCGGCAAGGCCGATGTCGTCGCCCGGCTGTCGATGCTGTCGCAGCGCGAGCGGCAGGTTCTCGACGGCCTCGTCGACGGCCTACCCAACAAGACCATCGCCTACGACCTCGGCATCAGCCCGCGCACGGTGGAGGTCTACCGCGCCAACGTGATGACCAAGATGGAGGCGGCGAGCCTCTCGGACCTGGTGCGGATGGCGATCCTCGCCGGCGAGGTGTCGAAGAGCGGTTCGTGACGCAGGGCCGCCGCCGTCAAGGCGTCAGCGATGCTGCCAGCCCTTGCAATGGGCCTTTTCGTGGGTCAGCACCTGGAGCCTGGTCAGCGGCGCCGGATTGCTCTTGATGTAGATGTCGCAGCGCGTGCTGCTCCGCTTCGAGCAGCCGACGGTGCGAAGCCCGCGGTGATATCCGCAGATGCCGGCGACCGACTGGACGTAGTGAACCCGGATCGGGACCCTCGACCACTTCAGGGAATAGAGGAAGGGCGGCCTGACCTTCGATTCATAGGCCAACGCAGGAGCCAAAGCGGGGGCCAAAACGGGCGATATCAGGGCCGACGCGGCAAGCGCCGCCGCCATTGCGAGCCGGACGGCGGCCCGCCCCAGTCCTGTCCTTCGCACGCGTCACACTCTCCCGTCGAACGCCGCGCCAAAGCCGGCCGCCACCTAGTACAGGAAATCCGGGCAGCGGCGAAGAAGCGAAACGAGATGACCTGCCGGCCCACCTGTCAGGTTCGGCAATGACCGCGCAACCCTGGTCGAGCCGGCAATCAGGGGCCGGCGACGTGAAATTGCGTCTCGGCAGAGAGTTTCGCGGCCAGATCGCGCCCGATCACCCGGTCGATCGCCGAAGCCATCACTTCGTCGGCGCTTGCGAGGCGTTGCAGGCCGGCCATGTCGATGACGAAGCCGCGTGTCGGCACCTCGGCCCGCACCGTCGCCGAGGCCGGGTTGCCGGAAATGAAGGCGAGCTCACCGACCAGCGAGCCGGCGTGGAGGCGCGTGATGACCCGTCCCTGTGCCTCGACGACCACCTGGCCCGAGCAGACCATCACCAGCGCCTTGACCGGCTGGCCCTCGTCGGTGAGGAGGGCGCCGGCGTCGAAGGTCTGCCACACGCCCGCCTTCACCAGACGCGCCAGCTGGGAATTGCTGAGGCCGGCGAAGGCGCCCTGGCAGAGGAGATGGAGTTCCTCGTGCTGCTTGAGCCGCCGGTGCTCATCGACCAGCCGGAAGATCTGATAGAGGTTGATGAGGATGAAGACGATGTCCCAGCCGATGCCGGCTTGCATCGCGCCGCCCGAAAGGCGGAAGTAGAGAATCTCGAACGCGAGGCCGATCACGGCCATGACCCGCAGCCAGAAGAAATTGGTCAGCCAGTAGGAGATGGCGATCAGGACATAGGAAGCGTGTCCGGGCAAATCGGACCACGAGAACGCAGAGCCCAAGTCACCCATGCCGGTCCTCACGAGGGAGATTTGGTGCAGCGAGACGGCACCAAGACGGACATCGAGGCTCGGATATTCGCTCACCCGAGAGCAACTTTCCAGCGGAAATCGGACGGCGCCGGCACCGAAAAGTTGTATCAAATTCAAGGCCCGCGGCGCGTTGCGAACACCGCCGTTGGCGAAGCGGTTCCTTAGACCGGTCGCCGCAGTCGTGCCTTGGCACCGTCTCGCCCATTTGAGTTACTCGCCCGGTCCGTCGTCGTCGGCGAAGCGTCGCAACCGTTCGGGCTCGACGACCGCGATGCGGTGATAGCCCTGGCGCACAAGGCCCAGTCCCACAAACTGCTTCAGCGCCGACAAGGTGTATTTGCGGGAGGCGTTCGCGAGCCGGGCCAGCTCGGCCTGGGTCATCGGAATTTCGATGCCACGCTGCCCGCCTGAGGTTCGCCACAGCACCGCTGCGACTCTGCGGATCGGGTCGCGGATCAGCAGATCCTCGATTCCGCGCATGCAAAGGTCGATGTTGGTCATTGCGATCTGCGCGAAGGCGCGCATCACCTCCGGATCGCCGCCGACCAGGCGCTCCATGTCGGCGATGGTCAGGTGGGCAAGCACGCAAGGGGTCACAGCCTCGAGGCCGACGCGACGCGGCTGGCCCGTCAGAAACGAACCCTCACCGAACCATGAACCGGGCAAGGCGAGGTGCGCGAGGTGCGGACCTGCGCGCCCCGGGGCGATGGAGACACCCATCGTCCCTCGGACCAGGCCGTAGATGCCCCCTGGCGGGTCGCCGAGTCCGTAGATCGTCCCGCCAGGATCAAACGCTTGCAGCCGTACGCATTCAATGACGCGCTGCCTGAACGGTTCGGGCTGGAAGGACAACCAACCGCGTTGCAGCAACGCCGCGCAGTTCTGCACTCGATTGCGTTCCGGCATCTTTGTCCCCACGGGAATAATTGGGTCCGACAGAACTGTTAGTTCTAGGGCTGCAACCAGGAAGGACAACAGCAAGGCGAATAATCATGAGGAGCGTACGATGCGGCATCATTTTAGACTAATTTTCACTGCGACGACCTTGGTGTTTGTTGGGGCCTCGCCATCCGTTGCTCAAGATTCCCCGCCGAATATTCTCGTCATCTGGGGGGACGACATCGGCTGGCAGAACGTCTCCGCCTACGGCATGGGGACGATGGGCTACACGACGCCCAACATCGACAGCATCGGCATCGAGGGCATCCGCTTCACCGACCATTATGCGCAGCCGAGCTGCACCGCGGGCCGTGCCTCCTTCATCACCGGCCAGTATCCGATCCGTTCGGGCATGACGACCGTCGGCCAGCCCGGTTCGCCCCTCGGTCTGCAGGCGGCGTCGCCGTCGCTCGCCGAGGAACTGAAGCAGGTTGGCTACCGGACCGGACATTTCGGCAAGAACCATCTTGGCGACCGCAACGAACACCTGCCGACCGTGCACGGCTTCGACGAGTTCTTCGGCAATCTCTACCACCTCAACACCCAGGAGGAGGCCGAGCAGCGGGACTACCAGCGCTTCGGCGAAGCCTTCTCAGGCTCGCTCGAGGAGTACGAGGCGCAGTTCGGCACGCGCGGCGTGATCCACAGCTTCGCATCCGAGACGTTCGACGAGACCGACCAGCCGCGGTTCGGCGTGGTCGGCTACCAGACCATCGAGGATACCGGCCCGCTGACCCAGGAGCGGATGAAGAACTTCGACGCCGGAGAGGTCATCCCGCTTGCAGAGGAGTTCATGAAGAACTCCCAGGAGGCCGGCAAGCCGTTCTTCGTCTGGCTGAACACGAGCCGCATGCACCTCTATACGCGGCTGAACGACGAGTGGCGCTATGCGGCGGAGGAGTTCACCTCGGAATCGGACTTTCACGGTTCGGGGATGCTGCAGCACGACCATGACATCGGCCTGGTACTCGACTGGCTCGACGCGCAAGGGCTCGCCGACAACACCATCGTCTGGTACTCGACCGACAACGGACCCGAGCATTCCTCGTGGCCGCACGGCGCGACGACGCCCTTCCGCGGCGAGAAGATGACCACCTACGAGGGCGGCGTCCGGGTCATCTCGATGATCAAATGGCCCGGCGTGCTTAAGCCCGGCCAGGTGCTGAACGGCATCCAGTCGCACATGGACATGTTCACGACGCTCGCCGCGGCGGCGGGAATCGACGACATCGCCGCCGAGGTGATGGAGGAGAAGAAGCAGGTCATCGACGGCGTGAACAACCTCGCCTACTGGAAAGGCGAGCAGGATCACTCCAACCGCGACCACATCTTCTACTACTACGAGGGTCTGATGTCCGCGGTGCGGATGGGGCCGTGGAAATTCCATTTCCTGACGCGCGAGGACTATTACGGTGACATCATCGCGCATTCGATGCCGCGGGTCTTCAACCTGAGGATGGACCCCTTCGAGAGCTACGACTCGACGGATTCGTTCGGGCACCTGGTCCAGAAGGTGTCGTGGCTCTTCCAGCCGATGAACGTCCTGTTGGCCAAGCATCTTCAGACGCTTGCCGAGTATCCGCCGGTCCAGGCCGGCGCCTCGTTCGACATGTCGAATGTCGTCGAGGACTTCCTGAGCAAGGCCTTGCAGTAGGGGACCTCAACGCAATCCGCTCCGGCGCGGATGGTCGCGCCGGAGCACATCATCAAAGGGGGCGACGATGATTGGGGTGCGGCACGAACGATCTCAAGTCCGGGTGATGGCCGTCGCGATTGCGGCGGGACTTTGGGGAATGGCCGGCACGGAGGCGGCACGATCGGCGGAGGGTGCGAAGAGCGTCTACCTGCTCGGATCCAACGCGCAGCTTTCCGGCATTGCACCGCCGCCCGGCATGTATTTCTACAGCCTGAACTACTTCTACAGCGGAAGCGCCAATGCGGAGGCCGCCGACGGGGTACTGCTCGAGGACGTCGGCAACATCGACCTCGAGGCGAAACTCAAGGTCGACTCGCAGGCCTTCATCACCATCCCGACGATCCTCTGGGCGCCGCAGACGACGGTGTTTGGCGGCAGAGTGGGCTTCGGGGTGCTGGCGCCGGTCGGGTGGCAGGAGGTCAACGGGCGCGTCGACGCAACGGCGCGGCTGACGCTGCCCGACGGGACGAGCTACTCCGCCGGCCAGACCTTCAAGCTATCCGACGAAACGACTGCCTTCGGCGACCCGCTGCTGACCGCCTGGATCGGATGGGATTCCGGTAACTGGCACAGCAAGGTGACCGGCCTGCTCAACGTACCGATCGGCTCCTACAACAAGCACGACCTCGCCAACATGGGCTTCAACCACTGGGCCTTCGACGCCTCGGGCGCCATCACCTGGCTCGACCCGTCGATCGGGCTGGAGGCCTCGATCGCGGCGGGCTTCACCTTCAACGCCGAGAACCCGGCGACCGACTATCGCTCGGGCACCGAGTTCCACGTCGAATACGCGCTGATGCAGCACTTCTCCGAGGCCTTCTCGGCGGGCGTCGCGGGCTACTACTACGACCAGATCAGCGCCGACAGCGGCAAGGGCGCGACGCTCGGCGACTTTGAGGGACGGGTCGCGGCGATCGGCCCGAACCTCACCTACAACTTCCAGGCCGGCAGCCTGCCGGTCTCGACATCGCTCCGCTGGCTCTACGAGTTCGATGCAAAGAACCGGCTCCAGGGCAACTCGGTGTTCGGGACAGTGACCGTGCCGTTCTAGGCGAAACGCATTCCTGACGAGGAGGAACGATCGATGGTTTCGGCGAAGAAGGTGGCGAAGGGGACGAAGCACGCCGCGAAAAAGACGGCGCGCATCGTCGGCGCCGACGGCCCGACCCGCGCGGTGAAGAAGACCGCAAAGAAGGCCGTCAAGACGGCGAAGAAGGCGATCTAGGGATCGGGACGGCCAGGCGCGCTTCAGCCCTTGCCCGGTTCGACGTCGGTGTCGTCGAGGACGCGGACGGCGGCGCCGTCGAGGTCGTCATACTGGCCGCTCTTCAGCGACCAGAGGAAGCCGAGGAGGCCGACAAGGCCGAGGAAAAGCGCCAGCGGGACGAGGTAGAGGAGGACCGTCATGGCGCGGTGGCTTCCGCTTCGGCGGGCAAGGCCGTGGCTTCGTCGGTGGCGCGCGCGCGCTCCGGCATCCGGGCCCGCAGCGCATTCAGCGTCACGGTGATCGACGAGCCGGACATGGCGACCGCGGCGATCAGCGGCGTGACGATGCCGAAGATGGCGAGCGGCACCGCCGCGACATTGTAGATGACGGTGAAGACGAGGTTCTGGTTCATCAGCCGCCGCGCCCGCCGGCCGATATCGAAGGCGTCGACGACCGGCATCAGGCGCTCGCCGAGGAAGACGGCATCGGCCTGGGCCTGGGTGATGTCGA
>JAGRKY010000312.1 GCA_020442095.1 Bauldia sp. | reverse complement strand
GCCTGGGTCGGCCAGCCGATGTCCGGCACCGGCGGCCTCGGTCCCTTCTCGATCGACGGCACGGTGTCGCTCGAGGCCGATCGCTTCACCTTCGACAAGGCGGCCTTCTCGCTCGATTCCTCCAGCGGCCTCGGCACTGGCGTCGTCGTCTTCGCCGATCGGCCCAAGGTCACCGCCGGCCTCGCGATGAAGGTCCTCGACGTGACGCCCTACCTCGTCGCGTCCGGCGCGACGACCCGCAAGGGCGGCAACGGCGGCGGCGGGAGCAGTGGCGGTGGTGGCGGAGGCAGCGGCGGAGGCGGCGGCGGCGACTCGGCGGTCGACTTCTCCGGCCTCAAGGCCTTCGACGCCGATCTCAACCTGAGGGCCGACAAGATCATCGCCAACGACATCAAGATCGGGAAGTCCGCCCTGACCATCAAGGTTGCCGGTGGCAAGCTCAACGCCAACCTGACCGAGATGGCGCTCTATTCCGGCACCGGCACCGGCGCCGTCACCGTCGACGGCGCCGCGGCGACGCCGGCCATGGCCGCCTCCTTCAAGCTTGCCAAGGTCTCGGCCAAGGACTTCCTCACCGACGCCATCGGCTTCAAGCGGATCGAGGGCGCCGGCAGCTTCAACTTCGACCTCCAGGCCGCCGGCAAGAGCCAGTCCGCCCTGATGAAGTCGCTTTCGGGCAAGGGCGCGATGGCGGTGCGCAACGGGGCGATCGACGGGATCGACATCCCGAAGATGCTGCAGAGCCTTTCGATCAACAGCCTGCTCGGCTGGCAGCCCGGCAAGGACAAGACCGAGTTCTCGCAGATCGACGCGACCTTCACCGTCACCAAGGGGATCCTGACCAACAAGGACCTGGTGATTGCCGGTCCGAAGTTCGCCCTGAAGGGCGCCGGGACGATCGACATCCCCGCCCAGACCGTGAGCTACACCCTCAACGCCCAGACCGCTTCCGGCAAGAAGGACCAGCTCAAGGACTTCGCCGTGCCGATCCACGTCGAGGGCCCGCTCGCCAAGCCGAAGATCTACCCGGATGTGAAGGGAGTCCTGGAAAACCCGCAGGGCGCCATCGACCAGATCAACCAGATCACCGGCAACATCCTCGGCGATACCGGCGGCAAGAAGAGCGACGACAAGAACAAGAAGAACAAGAAGAAGGACAAGAACGACCCGGTCGGCCAGGTCCTCGACATGCTGAAACAATGAGCAGCGGCAAATCGGCGAATTGCGCCGCGGGCCGCCGGCCGGATAGGATCGCCTGATGAACCGGATGGAACGACATGGCCGTGGCGGCGAAGCCAGGCTTCGCTATCTCGACGGCGATTTCCAGGTGGTGGTGCCGGGCGCCTTCGTGCGTTGCGCGGTCACCGGCCAGGAAATCCCGCTCGATGAGCTGAAATACTGGAGCGTCGCCCGCCAGGAAGCCTATGTCGACGCCTCGGCGTCGCTGGCCCGCGAAATCGAGGCGAAGGCCGGCTAGACCTCCGGCCGCCCGCAAACTCAGCCGCCCGGCCGCTCCTCCCCCGATCCCCGAGACATCCCATCGGATTACCGCAACGGTCTTCGGTGAGGTCGCGATCGCCCGAAAATCTGCTCCCGCCGATCGTTAACGTAAATAAGTAACCACAAGTATTAATGTTAATAATATAGCTTAATCCGGTTTTTCATAAATATTGTCTTAATCTCTCGTCGCCCCCCGCCCTATGATCAAAGGAGGATTTCATAATTACTCCAGAGTAAATTGCGGAGAGGGCTATGACCGGGACGGTGTTCATAGGAGCATCCGAATACAGCGTTCGCGAAGGCGAACCGTATGTGACGGTAACCTTTCAGCGCACCGGCGACACCTCTGGGGCCGTCTCGATTGACTATGCGACGACGCCAGACACCGCCACCGAAGGAGTCGACTACCAGGGCGTCAACGCCACCGCGGTCATCGCCGCGGGCGAAACCAGCGTCACGGTCCGGATACCGATCTACGACGACGGCCTGTCCGAATCGACCGAGACCTTCGGTCTCTCGATCCTCACCGTCGACAGCGGCCAGCTGCTCTATCCGCGGACTGCCAACATCTCCATCCTCGACGACGAGAATCCGGTCACGCCCGCGGCCCAGCCGCCGCTGACCCCGTCCCACGACGTCACGACCACGGACATCATCACCGGTCTCGACCAGCCGATCCACATCGAGTGGATACCCGGCAGCGACTCGACGGCGCTCGTCGCCGAGAAGGGTGGTGTGATCAAGGTCGTCGACACCACGGCGGGCACGGTCGAATCCGTGCTGCTCGACATCAGCGACCAGGTGAACAACGTTGGCGACCGGGGGCTGATGGACATCGCCATCCATCCGGATTTCGCGAACAACCCCTACCTCTACGCCTTCTATGTCGTCGATCCGGCGGATACAGCGACGGCCAGCGGCCTGGCCGCGGCGGATGGCGGCGGCAACCGCTATGCCTATGTCGTCCGCTACGAGATCGATACATCGGGTTCGACGATGAAGATCGTCGACGGCAGCGAGACGATCCTGGTCGGCGCCGCCGGCCAGTCCCTGTCGGACATCTCCGGCGACGGCGCGCTCGACTTCACCGACCCGGCGAACAGCGCGTACACGGCCTCGGACATCGACCCCGCCACCGGCCTCTACAAGCAGGACTACATCAAGGTCGATTCCCTGTCGCACGCGGGCGGGTCGCTCGCCTTCGGGCCCGACGGCGCCCTCTATATCGGCATCGGCGACGGCACATCCTACAGCTACGACGACGCGCGATCGGCCAGCGTCCAGGACGTGGACAGCCTGTCGGGCAAGATCCTGCGCATCGACCCGATCACCGGCGACGGCCTCGCCGACAATCCCTTCGCCGATAGCGACCTCACCTCGAACGCCTCGAAGGTCTGGCAGCTCGGGCTGCGCAACCCCTACGCCCTCGCCTTCGCCGACGACGGCCGCCTGTTCATCAGCGAGACCGGCTGGTACAGCCACGAGGAGATCAACACCGGCGACGCCGGCGCCAATTTCGGCTGGCCCTATTACGAGGGCGACGAGGGCGGCACGCTGATCGAGACCCCCGGCTACAGGACGCATGTCGACGCGGCCGATTTCTACAGCCAGGTCGCCAGCGGCGCGATCACGGTAACCGCGGCCTACGAGTCCTTCTCCCACGCCGATGCCGATCCCGGCTACCAGGTCAGCGCGATCGTCGGCGCCAGCGATATCTACACCGGCTCCCAGTATCCGGTCGAATTCCTCAACGACTATTTCTTCACCGATATCGTCCAGGGCGAAATCTACTCGATCGACATCAACGATCGCACCCAGGTGCAATTCGTCACCGACATCGGTGCCTATGGCCCGGTGAGCTTCTCGCAAAGCCCGGACGGATACATCTACATCGTCGACCTGGTGAACGGCCGGATCGCCCGGCTGAACATTGCCGAAGGCCCTGCGACCACGCCTCCGCCGACCGTGTCCAGCGGTCCGAGCGAGAAGCTCTACCACAACACGAGCAAGGACCAGATCCTCACCGGGACGACCGCCAACGACGTCTTCGTCGTCGACGCGAAATCGACGGGCTTCGAGATCGGTCCCACCAACAACAAGGCCGGCTTCGTCCTGTGGAAAGGCGACTCGACGGACATCCTCTTCGGTTTCGAGAAGATCCGTTTCAAGGACACGACCATCGACCTGACCAAGATGGAGGGTCCGGTCTATCAGGACAGCCCGACCCTCATCCAGCACCTCGAAGGCGCGACGAGCAACGACACCTTCGTCATTTCCCGATCGTCTTCGGACTATGCCTGGTCCGTGACCAAGGACGGAAAGGGCGTCGTGATCTGGACCGTTTCAGGCTCGGACAACACCTACGATGTCCTCGAGGGTTTCGAGACCATCAAGTTCAAGGACGCCACGATCGATGTCGACAGCATCGGCGCCACAATCAAGGGCACCAGGCAGAACGACCGGATCGACGCGAAGCATTCGCCCAAGGGCCAGCCGCACAGCACCGATGGCGACGACACCATCTTCGGCGGTGGCAGGAATGACAAGATCAAGGGCCTCGACGGCGATGACGCGCTTTACGGCGGCCCCGGCAACGACAGGATTGCCGGGGGCGCCGGTAACGATCTCCTTTCCGGCAGCCAGGGCCACAACAAGCTGATCGGCGGCGGCGGTGCCGACAGCTTCCTGTTCAATTCCCGCCTGGGCCAGTCCTTCAGCACGATCAAGGGCTTCGATAGCGCCGAAGGCGACAGGGTGATTCTCGATACGTCGGTATTCGACGACAAGGCGCTGAAGGACGGCGACCTGTCCCAGGCCGACTTCGTCAAGCTGTTCAACTACAGCAGCCAGGGCATCCTGAAATACGAAGGGGAAAAGATCGCCAAGTTCATGGGCCATCCGGACCTCCACTCGGACGATTTCTTCCTGATCTGACGGTGAAGCGTCGCCGACCGGTGGAAAGCGCCGCAGGCGTTCGCGGCTAGCCCGCTGCCGCCGCGGCGAGGCGGACCGCTGTCCGGATCATCTCCTCGGCGCCCGTCGGGTTCTCGAATTCGAGGGCGACGGGGAAGGCCTCCGCGCGCTCGCGCAGGTCCGCGGCCGCGCCGGTCGCCCCCTTCAGCCGGATCAGGTCCTTCTCGGTGGTCACCAGCCGCAGGTCTTTCCTCTCGGCCGTGGCGAGCAGCCGGGCGGCCTCCGCCTCGGTGAAGCGGTGATGATCGGCAAAGGCGACCGTCTCCTCGACCGGCGCTCCCGCGCCCTCGAGCGAGTCGAAGAACTTCCCCGGCCGGCCGATCCCGGCGAAGGCGAGGATCGGCGCCTTCCGCCACTCCCGCACGCGGACCGGCTTCAGCGCCGCCCTGAGGACGGGGCGTCCGCCGCGCGCCGCCGCGCGAATGAGCGGCTCGGCCATCTCGCCGTCGCCGATGACGATCAGCGCGTCGGCGCGGCGAAGCTGGAGGCTGAGCGGCGCGCGCAACGGCCCGGAGGGGATCATCATGCCGTTGCCGATTCCCGCTCCGGCGTCGACGCAGGCGAAGGACACATCCTTGGCAAGCGTCGGATTCTGGAAGCCGTCATCCATGATGATGGCCGTGACGTCCTGCTTGAGGAGGACCTGCGCCGAGGCCGCGCGGTCGCGGCCGATCACCGTCGGCGCGACCTCGGCGAGCAGCAGCGGCTCGTCGCCGACTGCTTCCGCGGTGTGCGACTGCGGATCGACGAGCAGCGGGCCGGTCTCGCTGCCGCCATAGCCCGAGGCGAGGAAACCCGGTTTCAGCCCCTCGCGCCGCGCGATCCTGGCGAGCGCGATCGCGGTCGGCGTCTTGCCGGCGCCG
>JAGRKY010000311.1 GCA_020442095.1 Bauldia sp. | reverse complement strand
TCCATCCCGGCATCCTCCTGCCGGCGATCGACCATCTCGACCCGTCGATCGCGGTCGCGACCGTCGATGACGGAACCGGCCGTCTCCTCGCCCTGGCCCCGGTCCATCACGGGCGGCTTGGCAAGATCTCCCCCGCCCTCTGGGTCTGGACCCACGACTATGCGCCGCTCGGCACGCCGCTCCTCGACAGCGCGGCGATCGACGAAGCCGCCGACGGCCTGGTCGAACTGGCGGGAGACGGCAGCCTCGTCCTGCCGGAACTGCCGGTCCATTCCCACGTCGCCGCCGCCCTCCGCGACGCGGCGGAACGGGCAGGCAGGCCATGGACGATCGTCGACCAGCAGCCTCGCGCGATACTCGACCGGCCGGAAGCCGGCGACGGCGTCCGCGATGGCCTCGAGCGGCGGCGGCGCAAGGAATTCGCCCGCCAGATGCGGCGTCTCGCCGAGCTCGGCGAGCTCACCGTCGAGGTCGCGGTGCATCCCGACCATGCCCGCGCCCGTTTCGAGGAATTCCTGATCCTCGAGGCCGCCGGCTGGAAGGGCGATGAAGGCACGGCGCTCGCCTCGCAGGCCGCCACGGCCGCCTTCTCGCGCGAGATCGTCTTCAACCGGTCGGAACGCGGCACGACCCGCATCGTCTCGATCCGCCTCGGCGATCATCCCGTGGCGATCGTCGTCTGCTTCGTCGCCGGCGCCACCGCCTATACCTGGAAGATCGCCTACGACCAGCACTTCGCGCGCTTCTCGCCGGGCGTCCAGGTAATGCTCGCGGCGGCCGACAGGCTGTTTGCCGATCCCGCCATCATGCGCATCGATTCCTGCGCGGCGCCGCAGAACGCGATGGCCAACCGCCTCTGGCACGGCCGGATGGATATCGGCACGCTGGTCGTCGGCCCGGTCGGCGGCGGCGCGCTCTACCGCACCGGGCTCGCCGCGTTCAGGACCGAGGTCGCCGCCCGCGCCACCGCCAAGAGCCTCTGGGCGCGCCTCGGCGGCCCTCGGCATCACCCATGGAAGACGCAGCCATGAGCCTCATCGACATCGATCGCGGCGCGGCGGCGGAATTTCCGGCCGAGCCGTTCCGCATCCGCCATCACCTTTCCGGTCACCCGCTGCTCACCCTCGACGCGCTCGCCGCCCTCGCCGGCCGGCTCGACCGCGACCGGGTCGAATACAATTCCGGCAAGCTCCAGCCCAACCAGCCGCCCGACCAGGTCCCCGGCATCGATCTCCCGCCCGCCGAGGTCGTCAGCCAGATCGAGACCTGCGGCGCCTGGATGGTCCTGAAGAACGTCGAGACGGTTCCCGAGTACGCCGCCCTGATCCGCAGCGCGCTCGCCGATGCCCGGGCGGCGATCGGCGGCAACGATGCCGACAGTGGCATGCGCGATTTCCAAGGCTTCATCTTCGTCTCCTCGGCGAATGGCGTGACGCCCTTCCACATCGACTATGAGGAGAATTTCTTCGTCCACCTGCATGGCGAGAAGTTCATGCATGTCTTCGACAATCGCGACCGCGCGCTGGTCTCGGAGGCGGACCTTGAGACCTATCCCGGCAAGCATCGGAACCTGTCCTATCTCGCCGACTTCGAGGACCGCGCGACCGTCTTCCGCTTCGAGCCGGGCGAAGGCATGTTCCTGCCCTATACCTGGCCGCACTGGGTGCGCACCGGCGACGACTGGACGATCTCCATGGCGATCACCTGGAAGTCGCCGCGCGACATCAGGATGAACCGCCTCTACATGGCGAATGCGGTGCTCCGGAAGCTCCACCTGCCGCAGCCCGCGCCCGGCCGCCATCCCCTCTTCGATCGCGCCAAGACGACGGGTCTCGCCGTCGCCCAGGCCGTCATCAACCCGCTGCGAAAGAGCGAGGGCATGCGGCGACGGCTCCGGGCGCTCTTCTTCGGCCGCCGCGCCAACTATTATTACGGCGAAGGCAAGGTCTGAGCCTTCAGCCGCGCACCCTGTCGCGGAAGCCGCGCCGGATGACCTTGCCGGAGGTGGTCAGCGGTATCTCGTCGACGAAGGTGATCTCGCGCGGATATTCGGCCGCCGAAAGCCGCTCCCGCACATGCCGGCGGATCGCCTCGGCGAGCGCGTCGCTCGCCTCGTAGCCGGGCTTGAGGGCGACGAAGGCGCTGATGATCTCGGTCCGCACCGGGTCCGGCCGACCGACCACCGCGGCGAGCTTCACCGCCGGGTGGGTCGCAAGGCAATCCTCCACCTCGCCCGGCCCGATCCGGTAGCCGGCGGAGATGATCACGTCGTCGTTGCGGCCGACGAAATGGACATAGCCGTCGCCATCGCGAACCGCCTCGTCGCCGGTCAACATCCAGTCGCCGCGGAACTTGGCGCGGGTCGCCTCCGGCTGCCGCCAGTATTCGAGGAACATCGACGGGTCGCTGCGATGGATGGCGATCTCGCCCGGCTCGCCGGCAGGCTGCTCGCTGCCGTCCCCGCCGAGGATCGCCACGTCATGACCGGGGATCGGCTTGCCGACCGCCCCGGCGCGGCTGACCCCGAGCGCCGCGCATGAGCCGAGCACATAGTTGCATTCGGTCTGGCCGTAGAACTCGTTGATCGCGCGGCCGAAGGTCGCCTCGGCCCGTTCGAAGGCGGATCGGCCAAGGCTCTCGCCCGCCGCCGCCACCGTCCTCAGCCGGATGTCGAACCGCTCCAACGGGCGCGTCACGTCCTCCATCAGCTTGATCGCCGTCGGCGGCAGGAAGACGTTGCGGATCCCGGCCTCGGCGATCATCGCGAAGGCGGCCTCGGGATCGAAACGGCGGAACGGCCCGAAGACCACCGGCGTCCCGAAGTAGAGCGCCGGCAGCAGCGCGTTGAGGAGACCCCCGGCCCAGGCCCAGTCGGACGGCGTCCACACCCGGTCGTCGGGATCCGGCGCGAATTCGTGGGTCAGCGAGAAGCCCGGGATATGGCCGAGCAGCACGCGATGGCCATGGAGCGCCCCCTTGGGCGGCCCGGTCGTGCCGGAGGTGTAGATCATCATCGCCGGATCGTCGGGCGACGAATCGACGACGGGATAGGGATCGGAGAACGGCTCCAGCGCCTGCACATAGCCTTCTGCCGACCCGTCGGGGCCGTCGACGCAGAGGATCGTCTCGAGATCGGGCAGGCCGTCGCGGAGCCCGGCCAGTCTCTCGACGCCGGCGGCATCGGTGAGGATCGCCCGGGCGCCGGAATCCTTCAGCCGGAAAGCCAGCGCATCGGGGCCGAACAACGCGGCGAGCGGCACGGCGATCGCGCCGGTCTTGTAGGCGGCAAGGTGCCCGACCGCAGTCTCGACCGATTGCGGCAGCAGCAGCGCCAGGCGGTCGCCCCTGCCGATCCCACGTTGGCGAAGGGCATGCGCCAGCCGGTCCGAATCCCGCTTCAGTTCGGCGAAGGTGACGGCGCGCGATTTCCCCCCGTCGTCGTGGCGGATCAGCGCGACGCGGTCCGGGACCGCCGCCGCCCAGCGGTCGCAACAGGCGACGGCGATGTTGAACCGCTCCGGTATCTCCCAGCGAAACGCCGCGACCAGCGCCTCGTAGCTGTCGGCCCGCGGCAGCATCGTCAGCCGGGCGCGGCCACCCGCGGGCCGGCTTCCGACCCGAGCGTTGACTGCCGGTTGTCCGGCTCGGCGAGGATCAGCGTCCAGAAATTCCCGTAGTTGGATTTCGGCGTGAAGGCGACCGCGATCCCCATCTGGGTGACGCCGGGCTTCAAGAGGTTGGCATTGTGCCCCCGCGACGCCTTCCAGCCGGCAAAGGCCTCGGCGAAGGTCCGGTGGCCGGCCGCGACATTCTCGACCGCGATCGCCGCGTTGTAGCCGCCCCGACTCAGCCGCCGCTGGAAGCTGCCCTCGCCCCACAGGACGTGGGACATCTTGTTCGCCCGCGCCATGGCGTCGGAATGGCTCTTCGCGATACCCATCAGCTCCGAATCAAGCGAAACGGCGGACAGGCCACGGGCCCTGCGGTAGCTCGATATCTCGGCCGCGGCGCTGCCCGCATCGACCGACGCCGGCTGCGCCGGGCCCGCCCCTTTGATCACCGT
>JAGRKY010000310.1 GCA_020442095.1 Bauldia sp. | reverse complement strand
CGCCGCAATGGGGACGCTGGTTCCGGGTCATCGATGTCGGCACGCCGACCAGCGGCGAAACCGTGATGAGCGCTGCCGACGACAAGCCGCTGCTGGTGCTCAACCGGGTCGGGGAAGGCCGCGTCGCGATGCTTCTTTCCGACCATGCCTGGCTTTGGGCGCGCGGCTACGAGGGCGGCGGACCGCATGTCGATCTGCTCCGGCGGCTCGCCCACTGGCTGATGAAAGAGCCCGACCTCGAGGAAGAGGTGCTCCGCGCCTCCGCCCGGGCGGGCGAACTGACGATCGAGCGCCAGACGATGGGCGACGAGACGACTCCGGTGACGGTGCGGACGCCCTCTGGCGAGGTGAAGACGGTGACGCTCGATCCCGTCGAGCCGGGTCTCTGGCGGGCGACCATTCCCGGCGACGAGATCGGCCTCTACCGCATCGAGCAGGGCGACAAGCGGGCCTTCGCCCATGTCGGCGCGGCAAACCCGAAGGAATTCATCGACGCGCGCTCGACTGCCGAATTGCTGACGCCGCTCGCTGACGCAACCGGTGGAAGGATCGCACGCATGAGCGACTCCTCCGGCGCTCCTGTCGTGCCGCGGATCGTGCCGATCAAGTCCGGCAACACCGTATCGGGATCCGACTGGATCGGGGTCCGGATGACGGAGGCGAGTGTCCTCAAGGGCGTCGTCCGGGTGCCGGTGCTGGGCGGCTATGCCGGCCCGGCCGCCTTCCTCGCCCTTCTCGTCCTGCTCTTCCTGCCCGCCCTCACCTGGTACCGGGAAGGCCGCTAGGCTTCGGCCGTTGTCATGACCGGCGGCAGCGGTCTCGCCGCGCCGCTCAGCCCGTCAAGCGCGCCGGGCACCAGGCCGCTGACCAGTACCCGTTCGGGGTCGACGGCCGCGGGAAGCGTGATCGCGTAAGGCGCCAGCTGCTCGAAGCCGAGCGGCCCGTAGTAGGGCAGGTCGCCGACCAGCAACAGGATCGCGTGGCCCATCCGGCGTGCCTCTTCGGCGGACATGCGCACGAGCCCCTTGCCCGCGCCCTGGCCCTTGTAGGCGGGTTTTACCGCCAGCGGACCGAGCAACAGCGCAGGCCGCTCCCCGATCAGGATCGGAGTCAGCCGTACCGAGGCAACAAGCGCGTCCTCGGCCGTGGCAACAAAGGAAAGCTCCGGGACATGCGGCACGCCCTCGCGGAGCCGAAAGGCGGCGCGCGCAAAGCGGCCGGGCCCGAAGGCTTCGGCATGCAGGATATCGATTTCGGGCGAATCGGCAGGCGATTCAATGCGATAGGTGAAGGGGTCTGCGGTCATGGAAAGGGCCCGGCATGGCGGATCGGATCAATCCGGCTTGCCGGCGCGCCCTGCTTTCCTAGCGGCAGCGGCGAGCGGCAACAAGCCGGACGGCGACGGGTGACGTGGCGCCACCTCGCATCAATCGTCGTCGCTGGAATGCCGACTTCGCCATCTTTCGATCTCCGGGGATGGGCGGATAACACTTTCCCGCCCGGCCGTCCAGCGCCGCGCTCTACCACTCCGAAGAGCGTTCGGCGCCCCCGGTGAGCTCGGCGAGGCGCCGCCGCGTGCCGCCGGTCGTCTCTTCCGGCATGGCGTCGAGGGGGTGAAAGCCACTGTCGACGATCTCGAGATTGCGCGGCGGTGGCGCGACCTGCGACCAGGACCGACAGACGAACAGGGCGACGTGGTCTCGGGGCGATGCGGTCCGGTTGAGATACATGCCGAACAGCTCGGACGGAGCGGTCGCCTCGATCCCGGTCTCCTCGAGGAGTTCCCGCTTCAGGGCTTCGTCCATGGTCTCGCCCGCCTCGACCCCTCCCCCCGGCAGGTACCACCCCGGGACGTAGCTGTGCCGGATGAGAAGGACCCGGCCCTCGTCATCGAACACCGCGGCGCGAACGCCGAGCGTCATGCCGCGGCTGAGCCGGGAATAGAAGAGGAATGCCCGGACCATCTGCCGGTTCTTCCAGGAGGTCATCCCTTCTCGCAGCTTACCCGTCCCTTTCCACGAGTTGGCACACCGCCGCCCTTCGCTTTATATGCCATGTGTCTCCAGTTGTCGGCCGCGGGGCGCCGACGCAACCAGCAAAGCGTCGCACGACCGTGTTCACCCTCGTTCAGCTCTCCGATCCGCACCTCGGACCGCTGCCGGCCGTCCGCTGGCACGAACTCGTCTCGAAGCGGGTCTTCGGATACGTCAACTGGCACAGGAGCCGCAGCGCCGCCCTCGGGCCGCGGACCCTCCGGCATCTGGTCGCGGATATCCTCGCCCGCCCGCGCGATCATATCGCGGTGACCGGCGACCTCATCAACATCGGGCTTCGCGCCGAAATCGAAACCGCCAGGATCTGGCTCGACAGTCTCGGCGATCCGGAGGACGTCTCGGCCATTCCCGGCAACCATGACGCCTATCTCCCGGGCGCCATCCGGCATTTCGAGCATACCTGGCGGCCCTACATGGTCGGTGACGATCACGACGTGGCGCCGGTCGTCTTCCCCTTTGTCCGCAGGCGCGGGCCGGTCGCGATCGTCGGTGTCTCGACCGCAATCGCCACCGCGCCGCTGATGGCGACCGGCCGGATCGACCAGCCGCAGGCGGACCGGCTCGAGGAGGAACTTGCCAACCTCGGCGAGGAAGGGCTGTTCCGTATCGTGCTGATCCACCATCCACCGGTTGACGGCACGACACCCTGGCATCGTCGCCTGATCGGCGCCGAACGCTTCCGGGCCGCGGTCGCCAGGAGCGGCGCGGAACTGGTCCTGCATGGCCACAACCACCACACCATGGTGAACCATATCGACGGCCCCGCGGGACAGGTTCCGGTGGTCGGCGCCGGTTCAGCGTCGCTTTCGCCGCATCACGGCCGGTCCGGCAGCAGCTACCTGGTCTTCAGGATCGACCGGACCGAGCGCGGCTTCACTTGCGACATGGAGGAGCGCGGCGCGCACTCATCGCATGACGAGGTCGAGTCGCTTCGTGAAGAACGCCTTGTCGGGCCTGAGGTTCAGCCAGCCGGCACGCGCATCCAGGCATAGCCGAACAGCACGGCGACCCCGATCAGGATACCGAACAGGAACGCCGCGACGACCCAGCCGAGCGCTTTCCGGTCAACCGGACTTTTCGCGGAGACCGATTCGGCAATCGCCGGCGCGGACGGACGCTCGCCCGTTTCGCGCCGCTCGGCTTCCTCGCGGCGGGCACGCCTGATCACCCAATCCCCCTCGATCGCCCGTTCCCGCTCGATGATCCGCTCCGCGACATAGTCCGTCACGCAGTCGGCGACCTCGTCGAGATCGGTCGATTCGATGATCACGGTGCGGCCGAGCCGGGTGTCCTTGAGGAAGCGATAGGTCCGGCGATCGCGCCCGAGGACGACGAAGGAGGTCATGTCGATCCACAGCCGGGCGGGCGTCCCGCCACTGATGCTGAAGAGGAAAGTGTCATTGTCCTCAGGGACTTCCGCGAATACTCCCTTGAGCTCATCGGCCAGCATATCGAGCCGGGCGCGCTCGGCGTCGCGCAGTTCGACGACCACGTCGGAGCGCTCGGCCTCGGCGGTACGGACACGCCGTATCGCAGACTGGAGCGTCCTCACATTGCCGCTGCTGCCGTGGCCTTCCGTGCCGTCACTCATCGTCGTGCTTCCTTCCGCGGGATGCGGCTTGGTTAGCAATGTGTTAGCAAAATCCCGCGCGATCCGCATCACGATGTGCACACTTTGCGCCACCGAAAGGGTACCAGAATGAGCGAACTTCCGGCCGCCGCAAAGCGGGTCCAGGACGCGGCAAACGCGCTCGGACTGGCGGTCAAAGTGACCGTCATGCCGGACAGCACACGCACCGCCGAGGAGGCCGCCGCGGCCTGCGGCTGCACCGTCGGTCAGATAACCAAGTCACTGATATTCAAAGGGAAAGACAGCGACCTGCCCTACCTCTTCCTGGTCTCCGGGACCAACCGCGTCAACGAGAAAGCCGTGGCGGAAACCATAGGGGAAGCGATCGTCAGGCCGGACGCGGATTTCGTCCGCAAGGCCACCGGATTCGCCATCGGCGGCATCCCGCCTTTTGGCCATATGGTTAAGCTTGCGACGTTCATGGACGCCGATCTGTTACAGTATGAGACAGTCTGGGCGGCCGCCGGGACACCCCGGGCGGTCTTCCCGGTCGATCCGAGACAGCTCCGCGACGCCCTTGTCCCGACCGTGATTCAGGTCGCCTGACGATTCGCCCTTCCGGTCAGGTCCGACCGGCGGCAATCGCCGCCTCGACCGCCTCGCGGCGCGGCATCGGGGCGACGGCGCCATAGCCCTCGGTCGACAGCGCCGCCGCCATGTTGGCATAGCGCGCCGAGGCGAAGGGATCGCCGGTGCGGAGATATTCGGCGAGGAATGCCCCGTCGAACATATCCCCGGCGCCGGTCGCGTCGACCAGCCTGACGGCGATCGGATCGAGTCGCTCGCGGTGCTCGGCGGTGGCGACGATGGCGCCATCCTCGCCGAGGGTGAGCGCGACGATTTTCGCGCCCATGGAGAGGTAGAAGTCGACGATCGCGTCGGGCTCGACGAGGCCGGTGAGGTGACGGGCATCGTCGAGGCCGGGGCGGACGATATCGGCAAGCGCCACCGCCGAATGGATGACGGCGCGGGCGCGGTCGAGCGGCCAGAGGCGGAGCCGGAGGTTGGTGTCGTAGGAAACGGTGACGCCGGCCGAACGCGCGATCCGCATCGCGGCGAAGACGGTGTCCGCTGCGCTCGACGAGATCGCCTGGCTGATACCGGAAGCATGGAGGATGCGGGCGCCCTTGATCATCTCGACGGGAAGCTGCTCCGGCGTCATCCGGCTCGCGGCGGAGCCGGCGCGCATGTAGGAGAAGACGTGGCCGTCGGGACCATGGGTGACGAAGTAGATGCCGGTATGGGCGACCGGGCTCTTGTGGACGGCGCTGGTGTCGACCCCCTCCTCCTGCCAGAGCCGCATGAAGGAGTCGCCGAACTGGTCCGCGCCGACGGCAGTGACATAGGCGACGCTCGCGCCCTGGCGCGCAGCGGCAATGGCGCAGTTGGAGGTGTCGCCGCCATGCCCCTGCCGGAAGATGGACTCGTCCTTCGGCTGGTTGAGTTCGAAAAGCGGCTCGCCGATGGAAATGATGTCAGGCATGGGGCCCCGTCGTCGGATGGTTGCTGTCTTGCCGTGGCCTCTAAGCATATTCCGGCCGTCGCCGGAATCCACAAAACGCACGGCACGCCGCCCGCGGCCCTTCACAGACCTCGCCGACGGCGGCTATGGTTGGCGCAGGTGTCACGCCTCCTCCCAGCGGTGACGACACATGGCAAAAGGCGTTCTGCTCGACCTCGCCGGGGTAGTCTACCTCGGCGACCACATGCTGCCCCGTGCAGGCGAGGCGATCGCTCGCCTGCGCGAAGCCGGGTTGCCAATCCGCTTCGTCACCAACACGACCCGGATGTCGAAAGACGGCATCCTCGATCGCCTCCACAAGATCGGCCTCGGCATCTCGGCAGACGAACTGGTGACGCCCGCGGAGGCCGCCCGTACGTGGCTGGCCGCCCACAAGCGCTCGCCCCACCTGCTGATCCATCCGGCGCTGGTCGAGGATTTCGAGGGGCTCGCCGACTATCCCGACAAGGCGGTGGTGGTCGGCGATGCCGGGCGCGACTTCACCTATGACACACTGAACGCCGCCTTCCGGCAACTCGTCGCCGGCGCCGACCTGCTGGCGCTCGCCGAGAACCGCACCTTCCGGGACGACGATGGCGAGCTCAGCATGGATGCCGGCGGTTTCGTCGCGGCCCTCGAATACGCCTCGGGCCGCGAGGCAACCGTCCTCGGCAAACCCGCTCCCGATTTCTACGCGGCGGCCGTCGCCGGGCTCGGCTGCGATGCGGCGGACGCGGTGATGGTCGGTGACGATGTCGAGGCCGACGTGTCCGGCGCGCTCGCCGCCGGCATCGGCGCCACCCTCCTGGTCAGGACCGGCAAGTATCGGGAAGGCGCGGAAGACAGCGCAGAGCCGGCGCCCACCGCAGTGGCCGACGACCTCTTCGCCGCCGTCGACTGGATCCTCGCCTGAACCCGCGCAAGGCCCGTGAATGCGACTCCCTCCGCGCTGATGCACTGCATGCAAATGCCGATTGACCGGTAATGCGGTTGATCTAATCTCACGGCGAACCGGGCCATTCTTTTCGGCGACCGGAGGAGTTTGATCTTCTTCGAAGCGCCGGTGGCTGCCGCCAACGTGGCACTCCTCGAAGACAAGAGGAGGAATGTCATGCCGGTCACCTACACTTTCGATGTCGCGAACGAGGCCGACCTGAGGGCGGCCGTGTTCTCGCTCTCGAACGACTTCGCCACCGATGGCGTGGTCGGCGACAACTACGTCGTCAACATCACCGCCGACATCACGCTGACCCAGTCGCTGCCGATGATCCGCGGCGACGGCATCCACACGATCACCTTCAACGGCGGCGGCCACACCATCGACGCCAACGACACCGGCCGGGTGTTCTTCGTCGAGAGCGGCAAGGTCACGATCAACAACGTGACCATCGCCAATGCGCTGGCCGAAGGCGGCGACGGCGGGGCCGGCGGCAATTCCGGTGGTGGTGGCGGCGGTGGCGGCCTCGGCGCCGGTGCTGCGGTGTTCGTCAACGACGGCGCCGTGGTCACGCTCGCCAATGTGGTGGTGGCGGATGCCGCCGCGGTTGGCGGGGACGGCGGGGACGGCGTGACCTACACGAGCACCGGGTCGGGCGGCAGTGGCGGCGGCGGCGGCTTCGGTGGTGACGGGGGGAACGGTGGCCCTTCCGGCGGCGGCGGCGGCGGCGGCTACGAAGGAGTCGGAGGCTCGGGGAACCTTGGCGGCGGTGGTGGTGGCGGCGAGTTCGGTAACGGTGGCAGTGGCGCAGGCGGTGGCGGCGGCGGCGGCGGGCAGCAGGGAAATGGTGGTGATGCTTCCGGCGACGCAGGCGGCGGTGGCGGCGGCGCCATCAACGGCGGCCCCGAGGGTGGCAGCGGCGGCGGCTTCGGACAACCAGGCAACGCAGCCGACGCGCCCCTGGGAGGTGGCGGTGGCGGTGGCTTCACTCGCCCGGGCGGTGACGGCCTCGCGTCTGGCGGCGGCGGTGGAACCGGGGCTAGCTCCAGCGGTCCCGGCGGGGCCGGCGGCCTCGGCGGCGGCGGCGGCGGCGCAATGAATCAGGACGGAGGGAGTGGCGGCGACTTTGGTGGCGGCGGCGGCACCGGAAACGGCTCTCCAGCCAGCGGCGGAGCCGGCGGCTTCGGCGGCGGCGGCGGCGGCGCACGAACAGATAGCCAAGGCCAGGCCGGGGGAACAGGTGGATACGGCGCCGGTGGCGGCAGTGGTGTCAGCGCCGGCTCAGGCGGCGCCTTCGGCGGCAGCGGCGGGTCAGGCGACGGCGCGGATGGCGGCGGCGGCGCGGCGCTCGGCGGCGCGATCTTCGTCCGCGACGGCGGCACCCTGATCATCAAGG
>JAGRKY010000309.1 GCA_020442095.1 Bauldia sp. | reverse complement strand
CGGATCACGGTGGCGATGGCGCTCGCGCACCAGGACCGCATGCGATCGATGGTGCTCGGTGGCATGGGCTACGCCATGGTCGAAGGCATGAAGGGCGAGGACGAGATCGTCGCCGCGCTCGAGGCGCCGAGCCTCGACGACGTGGCGGGCGAGCCGGGGCGGGCCTACCGCAAGTTCGCCGAGCAGACCGGAAGCGACCCGCTGGCGCTGGCCGCCTGCATGCGGCGGGCGCGGCAGACCTTCACCCCGGAGGAACTCGCAACCATCCACATCCCGACGCTGATCGCGATCGGAGACAAGGACGGCGTCGCCGGATCGGGCGAGCGCCTTGCGGCGCTCATCCCCGGTGCCGAGTTCGTCGTCATCCCCAACCGGGACCACATGCTCGCGACGGGCGACAAGACCTACAAGGCGGCGGTCTCCGACTTCCTCCATCGCCGGCCCTGAACGGGCGCAGGGCGACTTTTTCCCTCGCCGCGATGCATCCCCGGCCCTATCTGACGCGTTGAGACGCTGTCCGTGGCCGGGTTCCGGGAAGAACGGCCGCCGCTTGGGTCGGAATGACCGATTGTGGTAGTTTGCCGGCCCGTCCCCGGCGGACGGCAGGGAGAGAACGCTTCGATGTCCCTCAAGACTTCCCACCTCGACGCGGTCGCGAGCGTCGATCCGATCTGGTCGGCTGTGCGCGCCGATGCGGAGCAGATCGTCCGGTCCGAGCCGGCCATGGCGAGCTTCGTCTATGCCACCGTGCTCAACCACGGCCAGCTCGAGGATGCCGTGGCGCGACGCATCGCGCAGCGGATCGGCAACCAGGCCGTCTCGGCCGAACTGGTCAGTAGCACGTTCGCCGACGCGCTCGGCGCCGACGCGGCGATGCGCGCCGCGATGCGCGTCGACCTTGCCGCGGTCTACGACCGCGACCCGGCGTGCCACCGCTATATCGAGCCGGTGCTCTACTTCAAAGGCTTCCACGCCCTCCAGACCCACCGCCTGGCCCACTGGCTGTGGAAGCAGGGACGGCGCGACTTCGCCTACTACCTCCAGAGCCGATCGTCGGAGGTCTTCCAGACCGACATCAACCCGGCCGTATCGGTGGGGAAGGGCATCTTCCTCGATCATGCCACCGGCCTCGTGGTCGGCGAGACGGCGGTGATCGAGGATGACGTCTCGATCCTCCAGGACGTGACGCTCGGCGGCACGGGCAAGGAGGACGGCGACCGCCATCCCAAGATCCGGCATGGCGTGCTCATCGGCGCCGGCGCCAAGATTCTCGGCAACATCGAGGTCGGCTGCTGCTCGAAGGTCGCGGCCGGATCGGTGGTGTTGAAGCCGGTTCCGCCCCATTCCACCGTCGCCGGCGTGCCGGCCAAGGTGATCGGCGAGGCCGGCTGCAAGGAGCCGGCGCGCAGCATGGATCAGATGGTGGCGGACTGCGGCGATTCGGGATAGACCCGGCGCCCGGCCGGTTCGCCCCCGGGACGAGCCGGCACCGAACAGGATCAACAGAGAAGGAAATTCAGTGAATCGTCAGGAGATCGAGAAGCTGCAGGCGTTCTTTCGTAAGCGCTTCGAACTGCCCACCATCGCGGTGAAGCCACGCATGCAGAAGGCGGATTCGGCCGAGGTCTACATCGGCGACGAGTTCGTCGGGGTGATCTTCCGCGACGACGAGGACGGCGACCTCTCGTACAACTTCACGATGGCCATCCTCGACATCGACCTCGAATAGGTCGTCACGGGCTCCGGAAGAACTGGTTCACCAGCCGCACGAGGCGGTCGTCCATCGACCGCCAGTCGCCGAGCATGCGCCAGTTGAAGCGATAGAACATCGTCAGGCCGTGGCCGACGCCGACCTGCCGGATGCATGTCGCCGGAATCTCCGGCGTCTCCTCCGCCAGGCAGCGCACGACGAACGGCGTCTCGCTGCGCGGCTGGTAGAAGATGATCTCGCCGCGATAGGGCGAATCATC
>JAGRKY010000308.1 GCA_020442095.1 Bauldia sp. | reverse complement strand
GATCCACGGCGCCCGCAGGCAGCAATGGTTGATGCCGTACTGGATGCCGAATTGTTCCAGCATCACCTCTTCCAGCACCTTCGACAGCGCATAGCAGCCGGGATAGGCCATGTGCGGCGATTTCTCGGTCAGCGGGCCGTCGTGCCGGTAGAAGAAATGGCCGACCGCCGCGTCGCCGCCGATCAGGATGAACTGGCGCGCGGCGGCGCTCTGCCGAAACGTCTCGAGCATCCAGAACATGCCCTTGACGGTGACATCCATCACGTCGTCCGGCGTCTCCTTGCAGGTCGCCAGGTGGACGACATGGGTGACGCCCTCCATCGCGCGCTCGACGACGGCGCGGTCGGAGATGCTTCCCTTCGCCACCTCGAGCCGCTCGCTCTCTTCGAGCACACGGTTGTGGCAAAGCGCGCGGATATGCGCGCCGCTATACGCCGGATCGGCAAGCAAATGTGAGATGAACGCCCGGCCGACTTTACCGGTCGCTCCTGTCACCAGCATCAGCATTCCATTTCCTCCCGACGGTCTAGCTAATAATCTTGAGGTACGCCCGTCAAGAAAATTCGTCGTACAAATAGACTGCCATCTCACCTTTGCGGACACTGACGGAAGGATCGATTGACGGTTGTCCACAGGGTCGGCTAGCCGATAAGCTGGCGCGCCGAAACGCCGGCATTTTCGGCTGGCAAAGCGACAGCCAGGCATACCCGGCGTCGCCGCATGGGGGGAAAATTCCAGGATGGCCTTGCTCGAACTGACCAACATCTCGAAGCATTTCGGCGCGATTCACGCCCTCGACGACGTCTCGTTGCAGCTCGAATCGGGACAGGTGGTCGGCCTGATGGGCGATAACGGCGCCGGCAAGTCGACCCTGGTGAAGATCATCGCCGGCAACTTCCGGCCGACGCTCGGCGACATGCGCATGGAAGGCCGCGAACTGGTCCTCCACCGCCCGGTCGACGCCCGGGAGCACGGCATCGAGATCGTCTATCAGGACCTCGCGCTCTGCGACAATCTCAGCGCCGCCGGAAACGTCTTCCTCGGCCGCGAGCTCCGCAAGGGCCTCGGCCCCCTGCAGATCCTCGACTATCGCTCCATGTACCGCCGCGCCGGCGAGCTCTTCGCCGAGCTCAAGTCCGAGACCCGCCCCCGCGATCTGGTCAAGCAGATGTCGGGCGGCCAGCGTCAGGCGGTGGCGATTGCCCGCACCATGCTGTCCGAGGCCAAGATCGTGCTGATGGACGAGCCGACCGCGGCGATCTCGGTCCGCCAGGTCGCGGAGGTTCTCAACCTGATCAAGCACCTGCGCGACCAGGGCATCGCGGTAGTCCTGATCAGCCACCGCATGCCCGACGTCTTCACCGTGGCCGACCGGATCATCGTCATGCGGCGCGGCCACAAGGTCGCCGACAAGCTGGTATCGGACAGCTCGCCGGAGGAAGTCACCGGCCTGATCACCGGCGCGATCGAGACCGCCTGAGAGCGCCGACGGAGGCAAGCGACGTGGCCCAGTTCGCGAACGTCACCGAGGGTCTCCGTTTCCGTGTCGTGCTCAAGCCCGGGGTCGCGATCGGCCCCGGCAAGGCGGACCTCCTCGAGGCGATCCGGGACACCCGGTCGCTGACCGCCGCGGCAAGCCGTTTCGCAATGAGCTACAAGCGCGGCTGGAGCCTGGTCCAGGAGCTCAACGCCACCTTCCGCTCGCCTCTCGTCGAGACCGAGAAGGGCGGTTCCGGCGGCGGCGGCGGCGCCCGGCTTACCGAACTCGGCGAATTCGTCCTCGCCCGCTATCGCCAGATGGAGGCCGACGCCGAAAAAGCGATCGAAGCCGGCATCGCCGACCTCAGGGAGCATCTGGCGGCAGATTGAACCCGTCTCGTTCTGCGTGACGCCGCGCCGTCCTCGCCTTCCCGCCAGTACCACCTGAGACATCACGAACACACCCGACACAAAACCTGCCCGCCCCCGCGATCCCGGGGGTTCACTTTTTCTGGACTCCCTCTAAACTTTTTGCGCTGGGAGCTGAGATCATGGGTATTGCCAGGCAACTGGGGCGCGCTGCGCGGCTTTCCATTTCCACCGGACTGGCGGTGAGCATCGCCTCCGCCGCGTGGGCGGGCGTGAAGACATCCACCCAATACCGCTCGTATTACGTCAGCGGATCGACGGCCCGATCGCTGGTTTCCTACATGCGCTCGCATCCGTTCCGCGGCGATCGCGGCGATGCGGTCGCCAACGTCCGGCCGGACTATCGGCTATCGGTAGCGACCAAGGCGAGCGGCGGGACATGCCGGGTCAGCGCGGTCACGCTCAACATCAACTTCGTCATGACGCTGCCGCGGGCCCGGAATGAATCGGCGATGGCGTCGAGCACCCGTGGCGCCTGGCGGAGCTTCGTCTCCTTCGCCAAGCAGCACGAATCGACCCACCGCAACATCTATGTCCAGTGCGGCAACAGCTTCGTCGCCAAGGCCCAGCGGATGACCAGCAGCAATTGCGGGGCCCTGCAGGCATCGGTGCGGCGCGCGCTGGAATCGGAGAAGCGTTCCTGCGAGGCGAAACAGCGCGCCTTCGATCGCCGCGACTACGGCCGCGTCAAGAATCTCAGCCTGTTCAGGATGGGACGATAGTCCCGGCAACGAAGGCCAAAGCCTTCGTCACCGGGACGCTCGCGCTCGGTCACGCCCCACACTTGCTCGCCGAGCAGCGTCTCGTATTCCCCGCCGGGACATTCAGGTGAAAGCGCACCCGGCGCTTTCCCCGGAATCTCCTAGCTGCAGTTCCCGGACAGCTTCCCCTTGCCGCCGACGATCGTCAGCTTCACGGAAGCGGTACCCGATTTGATCATCCCGATCTTCTCCGCCGCGCCCTGGGTGAGATCGATCACCCGGCCGCCGGCAAAGGGACCCCGGTCGTTGATGCGGACGACGACCGAACGCCCGTTGGCGAGATTCTCGACCCGGACCCTGGTCCCGAAAGGGAGGCTCCGGTGCGCGGCGGCGAGTGCCCGTGCGTCCATCTTCTCGCCGCTCGCGGTCTTGGTTCCCATCTTGTACCAGGAAGCCTTGCCGCACTGACTGGCTGCTTCGGCCTGACCGGTCATTCCAACCACCGCGATACCCATTGCGATGGCAACTCCGAACGCGCCGATGCGCGAATTTACAAACCCCACTCTTCTACTTCCTTGTCCGAGAACCGCATCAATGAACCCCCGATGCGTCCCCCATGCCCCTCAATTGGCCCGCCGCCGATGGCGACGAAACGACTGGCGCTTTCTTCTGGCGGAATGGGGCACGAATGCGGCTGGACGGTCACCATTGGCAACACACGGAGAGGTTCCGTGATCGGCCTCTCGAACGTCAGGAAGATGTCACTTGACCGTCGCGGCTCGATTGTCTCTGCTGCTTCCCGCAATCACCGGACGAGGAGGTGCGGGATGACACTCGATCGCAGGCGCTTGCTGCAACTCACGGCGACCGGAGCGGCGGGACTGTTGATCGGCGGACGCGGCACCTTCGGCGCCCCAGGTCCGATCGATGCAATCGTCGATGACGCGGTCAACTTCTTCGGCCAGCACGGTTACAGTCAGGTCCCGCCGCTCAGCCTGATCACCGGCAACGACATCAACGGCGGCCTCCGCTACGACGAAATGCGTCCCGAACCGGCTGTCGCGCCGGAACTGATCATCCAGCCGGTCGCCCGGGTTTCGGACATTGCCGAACGCAACCGCGCCGGCGTGCTCGCCGGCTTCAACATCATCGGCCTGAACAAACCGGGTGAATCCGACGGCTCATTGCTCGCCGATGTCGTGGACTTCCTCGCCGGTCGGCGCGGCCTGGATCCGGAGCGGATACACTACGTCTCCACCGAACATTTCCGCCCGTATATCGAGCGCATCGACGCACTCGCCTCCGGCACCTTCTACGAGCGCTCGCTGGATGAGGCGCTCGCGGCCGGCGACGGCTCTGGCGTCTTCGCCCCGGCGGATCATCCTTTGAAACCAAGCTTCCATACCGTCGGGATCTATTATCCCCAGCCCGACACCGTACCCGGAACGCCGACCGCCTATCCTCCCGAGGGCTTCATCGAGATTGCCGAGATCGGCATCCCGCTTGAAGGCGAAGGGGACCAGATAGGCGGAATCGGTCTCGAAAGGCTGGCAATGGCCGAGGGCGAAACGTTGCCGGATTTCGAAGAGACCCTGCTCAATCTCCTCCGGGCAATCGAGGACGAGGCGGCGCGGACCGGCAGGCCCCTGCCCGACGGCTATACCAAGTTTGCGTCGCTCTGAACCGACGCCGCGACCCGGCTCACGACACCCGGTCGATCAGCGCCATCGCGGCTGCCGGGTTGCGCACCTTGGCGCCGGAGATCATGTAGACGAAGACGTCGCGTGGCGCCTTCTTCGCCGCCGCCTTGCCGAAAGTCGGCAGGCCCTTCGGGCTTCCGCCGTCCGACCAGGTCTTCGCCATATCGGCGAAGCGGTCGAGCGCCGCCGGCGGATAGCCCGTCGGCTCCGTCTCCTCGGTTCGCTGCAGCCGCGCATAGACGAAGTCCGCCGTGAGGTCGGCGATCGCCGGATAGTCCTCCGATTCCGCATAGACCACCGCCACCCCGTGCTTGCGGAGCAGATCGACGCATTCGGGCGCGAGGAAGCTCTCGTGCCGGACCTCGACGACGTGGCGGAGCCTCACCCCGCCCCTCTCCTCCGGCAACAGCGCTAGGAACGCGCCGAAGTCGTCGGCGTCGAATTTCTTGAACGGCGCGAACTGCCAGAGGATCGGCCCGAGCTTGTCGCCGAGCTCCAGCAACCCCGAGCCGAGGAACCAGTCGATCCCCTCGCCGGCCTCCGCCAGCACCTTCTTGTTGACCACGGCGCGGTGCCCCTTGAGCGAGAAGACGAAGCCGTCCGGCGTCTCCTCGCGCCACTTGGCGAAGCTCTTGGCTGATTGGGTCCGGTAGAAGGTGCCGTTGATCTCGATCGTCGTCAGGTGCTCGCCGGCATAGCGCAGTTCGTCGGCATGCTTCAGGCCTTCCGGATAGAAAGCCCCGCGCCAGGGCGCGAAGGTCCACCCGCCGATGCCAACCCGGATCATTCCTTGCTGTCTCCCCTGCCCTCGCAAAAACCGGTCGAATTCGGTCGCTCCGGGCGTCGCCGTGCCCGTCCGCCTTTGCTATAAGACCGCGCTTGTTCTTATGCGACCGAAAGACGGGGAACCACGGTCATGCCGGAGATGACCTATCCAGCCTTGTATCATTCCGCCGACAAGGCGGCAGCCCGTTTCCATCGCCTCTTCCTGGCGTTGATCGCGGGCGAGTATATCCTGCTCATCCTCGCCTCCGCCTTTCTGCTGATCCCCGAGGCCGACCGGCTCCTCCACGTCGCCTACGCCGTCATCTTCGTCGTCGCGATCGGCTTCCTCTCCTACCGGACGATCCGCAAGCCCGAGCAGGCCTGGGGTCTCACCCGGGCGATCGCCGAACAGGTGAAGTCCTACGCCTGGCGCTACGCGATGCGCGGCGGAACCCTTCGAGGATAATGACAAGGCGCGCGCCAGCTTTCGCGACTACCTGCAGGACCACCATGACCGGCCAGCACGATCTCGGCGCCCATGTCGCCGGCGGCAGGCCCGGCAGCCGAGGCGATCACCGCGGAGATGGACGAGATTCGCGCCGGCGACCTCGTCTACCCGCCGCGACTATTATCGCGACAACCGGCTCGGCGATCAGGTGGACTGGTACGCGCATAAGGCAGCCGGCAACCGCCGGGCGGGCCTCGCCTGGGTCACCGCCTGCATCATCGTGCTCCTCATCGGCTTCGTCGTGGCGCTGCTCAAGATCGTCTACCACCACGAGCTCGACCGCATCGCCATCGAGCCGCTGATCATCATCGCATCGTCGATCCTCGGCTGGATGCAGGCCAACAAGTACAACCAGCTCGCAGCGAGCTACACCATCGCCGCCTACGAGACCGGACTGATGCTCGGCCAGCTCGAGGAGACCGGGACGGAGGAAGCCTTCGCCCGTCTGGTCGACGACGCCGAGACCACCTTCGCCCGCGAAAACCACCAGTGGGTGGCAAAGCAGCAGGGCGGCCACTGACCCTCGGGCATCGCCCCGCCCACGGCATCAGGACCGGCGCGCGGACCTTTGTTCCGCCCGCATCCGTGGGAAGGGAATGTCCGCCAGCTCGCGGGCGTTCATCGCCTTCAGCACCGGGTGCGAGAGCGGATCCTCCGCCCAGCGCGCTTCGTCGCTGATCGGCTGCGGCCGCCGCGACCGTGTGCTGCGCCCGATCCACCGATTCAAGTTAATCGTGAACATAGCATTTTCTCCGGGTTCGAATACCCGGCTGAAATTCGCCATTCTTCCCGACTATTCAATCGACCTTACGTCGCCAATGATATAGAAAATCTATATGAAAAACCTGAACCGCGTTCATCTCAACGGCCTCCGCGCCATTGAAGCCGTCGGCCGGCTCGGCTCGTTGCGCGCCGCCGCCGAGGAGTTCGGCGTCTCGACCGGTGCGGTCAGCCAGCAGCTCCTCAAGTGCGAGGCGCAGCTCGGCCGATCGGTCTTCGACCGCACCAGCCGCGGCGTCGTGCCGACCGCCTTCGGCCGCGAGCTGCTCGGCCAGTTGACCAGCGGCTTCCGGATTCTCGATGGCGCGGTCGGCCTCGCCCATCGCCATTCGGATTCGATCCTCACCATCTCGGTCGCCCCGGTGCTCGCCTCCAAGTGGCTGGTCCCCCGGCTCGCCGACTACCAGCGCCGCCATCCCGACATCCAGGTCCGCCTCGATGCCTCGGTGGCGATGGTCGACCCGGACGCCTCGGACATCGACATCGCGCTTCGCGTCGGCAAGGGCGACTGGCCGGGCGTCGCATCCGACTTCCTGCTACCGCAGGAGGTCTTCCCGGTCTGCGCCCCGGACCTCGCCGCGCGCATTCGCAAGCCGCGCGACCTCCTCGCGCTGCCGATCGTCCGCGACGCCAATTCCAACATCAGCTGGGACATCTGGCTGAAGCCCCACGGCCTCGACGAGAAGGACCTGAAGGAGGGCAACACCTTCACCGACGCGGCCCTCGCCCTCGATGCCGCCATCGCCGGACAAGGGGTGATGCTCGCCTGGCAGACGCTCGCCCATTACGCGCTCTCGGTCGGGCAGCTCGTCGCCCCCTTCCCCGACCGCGCCGCGACCGGCCTCGCCTACTGGCTGATCACCTCCGCGACCCGCCGCGAGCCCGCCAAGGTCCGCGACTTCCGCAAATGGATCAAAGCCGAGATCGCCGCGACGGCCGCCGCTTTCGGGGAGTGACCCGGGCGCCAAGGATGCACCGCCGCGCGCTCTATGCCACACTAGCCTTCTGGGACTCGCGCGAAGCTGTCGGGAGGCGGACCATGGCTGACGAGGCGCAGGCGGAAAAGCAGGGCGGCGAACGCTTCGGCAAGGCCGAGATGCTCGGTCTCGCCGCGATGGCGGTCGGCGTCTTCGTCATCGCCAACGACTTCACCGCCCTGTCGGTCGCCATTCCCGCCATCGAGAAGGACTTCGGCATCGACCTGACGACGGCCCAATGGGTCATCAACGGCTATGCCATGGTCTTCGGCGTCCTCATCGTCACGGGCGGGCGGCTCGCCGACATGTTCGGCCGCCGCCGCATCTTCTTCATCGGCTCGGTCATCTTCGCCATCGCCTCGACGCTGGGCGGCTTCGCCCCGAATGTCTGGATCCTGCTCGCCGCCCGCTTCGTCATGGGGGTGGGCGGCGCGATGATGTGGCCGGCCGTCCTCGGCATGACCTACGGCCTGCTGCCGGAGAGCAAGAAAGGGCTTGCCGGCGGCACCATCATGGGCGCGGCCGGTTTCGGCAATGCCGTCGGCCCGCTGATCGGCGGCACCCTCACCGATACGCTGAGCTGGCGCGGCATCTTCTTCCTCAACCTGCCGATCGCCATCTTCGGCATCTTCGTCACCTGGCGGGTGATCGCCGCGGACAAGACCGATGCCGGCGAACGCAAGATCGACTATGGCGGCATCCTGGTCCTCTCCGCCGGGCTGATCGCGCTGCTGCTCGCCCTCGACGAAGGCACCGATGTCGGCTGGCTCGACGTGCGGATCATCGGCCTCTTCGTCGTCGCGGTCCTTGCCCTCGTCGGCTTCGCCCTGGTCGAGCATCGCGCCGGCGCCCATGCGCTGGTGCCGCGGGATGTCCTCGACAATCGCGAATTCGCCGCCGCGGCGCTCGCCACCCTCTTGATGTCGGCGCTGTTTTTCTCCGCCCTCCTCTATCTCCCCCAGTTCATGATGAAGCGGCTTGACTATTCGGCGATTCAGGCCGGCGCCGGCCTCCTGCCGATGATGGGCGTCTTCGCCCTGACCTCCTTCATCGCCGGGCCGCTCTACAACCGGCTCGGTCCGAAAATCGTCGTTTCCGCCGGCGCCGCAGCCCTTGCCGCCGGCATGTTCCTCCTGTCGCGCATCGCCGAGACCTCGCCCTTCACCGAGCTGGTCCCCGGCATGGCGGTGCTCGGCATCGGCGTCGGGCTGTTCTATTCCTCGATCACCACCGCCGGAATCACCGCCCTCGACAAGTCGCGGTCGAGCCTCGCCGGCGCCATCGTCTACATGGCCCAGATCGCCGGCGGCTCGATCGGCCTCGGCCTCAACACCGCCGTCGTCGTCGGCAACCCGGTCCTCGCCGACGGTATCTCAAACGCCTTCTTCATCGACGGCTGCCTGGCGATTGCCGGCCTGCTCGTCGTCCTCTTCTTCGTCGGCGGCAGCTTCGACCGCGAGCGCCTCGAGGAGATGGTCCATTACCACCGTGCCCATGGCTAGGGTTGCCCTCGCCCTCGCCGCGGCGATCGCGCTCGCGACGCCCGCTTTCGCCGGCGATGCCGACGATATCCGCGCTCGCCTCGAGCAATGGACCGACGACTTCAACGCCGGCCGGTCCGACGCCGTCTGCGACCTGTTTTCCGCGGAAGCGATCTCCAATTATCGCGGCCAGCCGGAGCGGAGCTATGACGAGATCTGCGACCTCCTCAAGCGGTCGATCGCCGATCCCGCCAACGACTTCCACTACGAGCTCGATATCCGCGAGGTCATCGTCGAGGGCGACCTCGCCGTCGTGCGGCTGACCTGGACGCTGTTCATCTCGCCGCTCAACGTCACCAGCATCGAGCCCGGTATGGATGTCTTCCGCCGCGAGCCCGACGGCAAGTGGCGCATCATCCGCTACCTCGCCTTCGAGGAAGAGCAATAGCCACGTCTTCCGGGCGCCCCGCGGTTCAGGCTTGCCGAGTCCCGTCCGTCGCGACAATATCGCCTCGGCAAGCCGGCATCGGTGAATGTCGGTTGGGGACGCGTGACATGAATCGCGACCGGATGATTGCTCACCTGCGTGCGGCGGATGCGGCTGCCGGTGAGGCCGCCGCGCATGGTCATCATCCGTTCGGCGCGGTGCTGGTCGGCCCCGATGACGCGATCCTCATGCGCCAGGGCAATATCGATACGGTCCATCATGCCGAGGCCGAAATCGCGCGGCGCGCCGCGGCGGCCTATTCGCCGGAATTTCTCTGGACCTGCACGATGGTCTCGACCTTCGAACCCTGCGCGATGTGCACCGGCACGCTTTACTGGGCGAACATCGGCCGGCTGGTCTTTGGCGTCGAGGAGACGAAGCTCCTCACGTTGGCCGGCAACGATCCTGCCAACCCAACGCTGAGTCTGTCCTCGCGCACTGTCATCGCCTCCGGGCAGAAGCAGATCGAAGTTCACGGTCCCTTCCCCGAGATCGAGGACGAGCTTGTTGCCCGGCACCGCGGTTTCTGGAAGCAGCGATAACCCTTTCGACAGCATGTCCCGATGTCATCGCTTCGCCACACGCGGGGCGTCTGCTAGCCTCGGTCCAAGCGGAGGAGACCCGTCATGCTGAAACCCGTCGCCACCACCCTCGCGGTCATGCTCGCCACCGCCGCGACGACCGGCGCCCACGCCGCATCGTTCGATTGCGCCAAGGCGGCGACCCCGACCGAGCATGCGATCTGCGNNAGCTTTCCAAGCTCGATGACCAGACGTCCGGCCTCTACTACACGCTGATCTCGAACGGCAGCCTCTCCGCCAAGAAGGTCTCGCAGGTCAAGGCCGCCCAGGCCAAGTTCCTGACGACGCGCGACGCCTGCGGCGCGGGCTACGACTGCCTGATCGACGCCTAT
>JAGRKY010000307.1 GCA_020442095.1 Bauldia sp. | reverse complement strand
GTCGGCGTCGCCAATGCCGTGTCGAGCTACCTCGAAGGCAAGCGCGGCGTCATCGCGACGCTCAAATGTCTCGGGGCGCCGGCGCGTCTTCCGGTCGCCGTCTACCTGATCGAGATCATGATCATCGCTGGCCTCGGCATCGTCGCAGGGCTCGCGCTTGGCGCGGCGATCCCCTTCGTCGCCGGCCCGCTGCTGGCGAATTTCCTGCCGGTCGACATCGCCGGCTTCTATCCTCTCGAACTCGGGATCGCCGCCGTCTACGGGCTGCTGACGGCCTTCGCCTTCGCTCTCTATCCGCTCGGCCGGACCCGGCAGATCAGCGCGACCGCGCTGTTTCGCGATTCGGTCGCGCCGACGCAGAAGCGACCGCCCGTCGGCTATCTCGTCGCGGTCGCCGCCGCGTTGGCCGTGCTGGCCGGGCTGGCCATCGGCCTTGCCTTCGATCCGCGCATCGCTGCGGCCTTCGTGGTCGGCGCGGCCGGCGCCTTCGTGCTCCTGCGCGTCGTCGCGCTCGGCGTCATGGCGCTTGCCCGCCGCGTCCCCCGTGTCCGTTCGACCGTGGTGCGGCTCGCGGTCGGCAACATCCACCGGCCGGGAGCGCTCACCCAGACCGTTGTCCTTTCGCTCGGCCTTGGCCTGACGCTCCTTGTGTCGCTGGTGCTGATCGACGGCAACTTCCGCCGCGAACTGTTCGGCTCGATCCCGAAGACCGCGCCGAGCTTCTTCTTCCTCGACATCCAGGGGGCCGAGGCGGACGACCTCAAGGCCTTCGTCGCGGATAAGGCGCCGGGCGGTGTGCTCGAAATGCAGCCGATGCTGCGCGGCCGCATCACCAGGCTCAATGGTGTCCCGGCCGACGAAGCAGAGATCGACCCGCAAGCGCGCTGGGTGCTGAAGGGCGACCGCGGCATTACCTATGCGGAATCGAAGCCGGAGAACAACGACCTGACCGCGGGTGAATGGTGGCCGCCCGATTACGATGGCCCGCCACTGGTCTCCTTCGGCGACGAGATTGCCGGCGAGCTGCACCTCAAGCTCGGCGATACCATCACCGTCAATGTCCTCGGTCGCGAGATCACTGCGGAAATAACCAGTCTCCGCACCATCAACTGGCAGTCGCTGTCGATGAATTCGGTGATGATCTTCTCGCCGAACACGCTGCGCGGTGCGCCTTTCACCAGTCTCGCGACGCTCTCCTATCCGGACGGCGGCACCACGGGGGAGGAGCTCTCCTTCCTCAAGGCGGTGGTCAACGCCTTCCCGGCGATCACCGTCATTCGCGTCAAGGAGGCGATCGAGGCCGCCAACGATCTCGTCGACCAGATCGGCTGGGCGGTCCGGGGCGCCTCGGCGATCACGCTGATCGCCTCGATGCTGGTGCTCGGCGGCGCCTTCGCGGCTGGGAGCCGCCGGCGGATCCACGATGCCGTCGTGCTCAAGACGCTCGGTGCGACGCGGGCGAGGCTGATCGCGGCCTTCGCGCTGGAATTCCTGCTGCTCGGCGCCGCGACCGCGATTTTCGGCGTCGTTGCCGGCTCGCTTGCCGCCTGGTTCGTGCTGGCGACGATCATGGACGTTCCCTTCGCCTTCCTGCCCGGACCGGCGCTCGGGGCCGCGGCCCTCGCCCTTGTTCTCACACTGGTTTTCGGCCTGGCCGGAACCTGGCGGGTGCTCGGCCAGAAAGCGGCTCCGGTGCTCCGGAACCTCTAGCTGGAAAGCGTTTACGGAAGCCGCGTTTCACGCTTCCTTGACCCTTGTTTGCGATGGGTCAAGGCCCCATATTGTCGGCAAGTCTGCGAGTTCCGGGCAAAACCGGAAAAGACTTGAGAAAAGGAAGGGTTTCGATGGCCAATTACGACAACCAGCAGGCGCGTTACGGGACGCATGCCGCCTCCGTACCTGCGATCGACGAAGGTCTGCGCGCGCATATGCTGCGCGTCTACAATTACATGCTGATGGGCCTCGCGCTCACCGGCGTCTTTGCACTTGGCACGTTCAACCTGTCGTTCTCCGACGCGCCGACCGCCTACGCGCTCGGCAACGGCCTTTACCTGACGGACCTCGGCTATGCCCTGTTCGGCTCGCCGCTGCGCTGGGTGATCATGCTGGCGCCGCTCGGGATGGTCTTCTTCCTGAGCTTCCGGGTCCAGAAGATGAGCGTTTCCGCGGCGCAGATGACCTTCTGGGCGTTTGCCGCCCTGCTCGGCGTCTCGCTGTCCTCGATCTTCGCCGTCTACACGGCGACGAGCATCACCCAGGTGTTCTTCATCTCCGCCGCGACCTTCGGCGCGATGAGCCTCTGGGGCTACACGACGAAGCGTGACCTGACCGCGATGGGCTCGTTCCTGATGATGGGCCTGATCGGCGTCATCATCGCGATGGTCGTCAACATCTTCCTGGCTTCCAGCGCGCTCGCCTTCGCCATCTCGGTGATCGGCGTGCTGATCTTCGTCGGCCTCACCGCCTACGACACCCAGAAGATCAAGGAGATGTACAGCGTCAACGACGACGGTACCGTCGCTGGCCGGAAGGCGATCATGGGCGCGCTGACGCTCTATCTCGACTTCATCAACATCTTCCTGTTCCTGCTGCAGCTCTTCGGCGACCGCCGCTAAGCGCAGGAAACGGAAACTGCTATAAGGGCGCGGCTTCGGCCGCGCCCTTTTTCGTGCCTGATCCGCGAATGACCGCCCCGACTCTCCGCCCCGTCAGCCCGCAGGACATCCCGGTCATCGCCGCGATCTACGGCGACGCCGTCCTCACCGGCACCGCCAGCTTCGAGATCGAGCCGCCCGGCGAGGCGGAGATGGCGCGGCGGATTTCGTCGCTCGTCGAGGCCGGCTTCCCGGTCATCGTCGCGGAGCATGAGGGCGAAATCCTCGGCTATGCCTATGCCGGGCCGTATCGTCTGCGCCCGGCCTACCGCTTCACTGTCGAGGACACGGTCTATATCGCCGCGCCCGCCCGCGGCCGGGGTGTCGGCCGCGCCCTGCTCAGGCGTCTTGTCGAGGACAGCGAAAGGCTTGGATTCCGCCAGATGGTAGCGGTGATCGGCGATTCTGCCCATGCCGCCTCGATCGGCCTGCATCGTGCCGAGGGCTTCGTGCCGGTCGGGACGCTGACCTCGGTCGGTTACAAGTTCGGGCGATGGCTCGACAGCGTCCTGATGCAGCGGCCGCTTGGCCCGGGCGACACCACGCCGCCGATCGGGTAGCCGTCAGGCCGAGACCAGCTTGAGCGGCCGGTCGAGGAAACGCAGCACGTTGCCGAGATCGTGGCCGCGCTTGAGGATCAGCCCGGTCGCTGCGACCAGCGAATAGGCGCCCTGGCGGCGGGCGAGCTTGGGCTGTTTGACGATCCGGTAGAGCGGCATTTCGGAGGTGCGGCGGAAAATCGAAAAAACCGCCCGTTCCCTCAGGTGGTCGATGGCGTAGTCCCGCCATTCTCCATCGGCGACCTTGCGACCGTAGACCTTGAGGATCTGGTTGAGCTCCCGGCGATCGAAGCTGATCGTCTGGCTCATTGTCGTGGAGTGGGTCTGATTTCGGGCGGCCAGGGCGAAAACGGCCCCGCCGCCGAAGGACTCTTCGTCGTCCACCTCTCTCATCAGCGATCCTCCGTCATCCTGGTGTCATGATTGCTCCGCTGGCGGGTCATGGCAAGCCCCGGCTTCAGAGATCGCCAAGGCCCTGGACGCCCTGGGGATTTCCACCGGCCGTCAAATTTCACGATTTCGCCCATATTCGGCCGTTGGCCGGCCACTTTGACCGACGATCTTATGACAGTTGCCTCAGACGGTTCGGTTCGGCGGAGGCGTCGGTAACTCTCAGCCCCCCAGCCCCCCGGGGCCTTTTGCTGGACCGAACCACTTTAGTGCGTGTACCGAGGTACAAATGGCCGGCCCAGTGCCGGCCATTTTCTTTTCCATCGCCTTGAATCCCGCCCGTCGACCGGCGATATCACCGGCCGAACGCATTTTCTGCTGGGATTCAGGGATTTTCGAGGATGGCTGAGCAAAAGGACCAGGCTGGCGAAACCCTTCGCTTCGAGGCGGAGGTCACCAGGCTCCTCTCGCTAATGGTGCACTCGGTCTATTCGAACCGGGACGTCTTCCTGCGCGAACTGATATCCAACGCCGCCGATGCCTGCGAGAAGCTGAGGATGACGGCGCTGCAGGAGCCGGACCTGCTCGGCGACGACCCCGACTTCAAGATCGTCCTTTCTGCCGACAGGACCGGCGGCACACTGCTTGTCGAGGACAATGGCATCGGCATGGACCGGGAGGAGCTGGTCGGCAATCTTGGCACCATCGCCCGGTCGGGTACCCGCGCTTTTCTCGAGGGCGCTGCCGGCGGCGAGGGATCGGCGCTGATCGGCCAGTTCGGCGTCGGCTTCTATTCCGCCTTCATGGTCGCGTCCTCGGTCGAGGTCGTATCGCGCCGCGCCGGCTCCGACGAGGCCTGGCGCTGGTGGTCGGATGGCGCCGGCACCTTCCAGCTCGAGCCGGTGCCGGTCGAGGAGGCGCCCGCCCGCGGCACGCGGGTGCTGCTGACCCTCAAGGACGACGCCAAGGACTATGCCGAGCAGGCGAAGATCGAACGGGTAGTCGCCGAGTATTCGGCCCATGTCCCGGTGCCGATCTGGCTCCGGATCGGCGGCGATGGCGTCGGCGAGAAGTCGCTGGCCGATGGCAGCGCGCTGTGGCGCAAGGCGAAGTCGGCCGTCGCGGAAAGCGAATATGCCGAGTTCTACGGCCATGTCAGCGGCCAGTATGACGAGCCGGCGCTGACCATCCACTACAAGGCGGAAGGGCGGCACGAATATTCGGTGCTCCTCTTCGTGCCCTCGATGCGGCCCTTCGATCTCTTCGATCCCGAGCGCCGCGGCCGGGTCCGCCTCTATGTCCGCCGGGTCTATATCACCGACGAGGCCGCGATCCTGCCCGGCTGGCTGCGCTTCGTCCGGGGCGTCATCGACTCGGAGGACCTGCCGCTCAATCTCTCCCGCGAGATGCTGCAGAAGAACCCGATCCTCGAGGCGATCGGCAAGGGAGTCACCAGCCGCATCCTCGCCGACCTCGACAAGCTCGCCGAGAGCGACGGCGAGACCTTCGAGAAGGTGTGGACCGCCTTTGGCGCGGTGATCAAGGAAGGCCTCTACGAGGATGCCGAGCGGCGCGACGGCATCTACAAGATCGCCCGCTTCCGCACGACGAAGGGCGATGGCTGGCGGAGTCTTGCCGACTATGTCGCCGACCTCCGCCCCAACCAGACCGCCATCTACTACGCGCTCGGCGACGATCTCGACGCGATCAAGGCGTCGCCCCAGCTCGAGGGCTTCGCGAAGCGCGGCATCGAGGTCCTGCTTCTTTCCGATCCGGTCGATGCCTTCTGGGTCAGGACCGCGCTCGGCTTTGACGGCAAGCCGTTCCAGTCGGTGACCCAAGGCGCAGCGGATCTCGATAAGGTCCCCGTCGCCGAGGGCGAGGCGGAGACGGACGACGCGAGCGACAGCGCGGTCGCGACGCTCGCCGCGCTGTTCAAGCAGACGCTCGGCGACCGGGTCAGCGATGTCCGCGCCTCGTCGCGGCTGACCGCGAGCCCTGTCTGCCTGGTTGCGGGCGATGCCGGACCGGACCGCCAGCTCGAGAAGCTCCTGTCCGCCCAGAACCAGGCGATGCTGCGCGCGGCGCCGGTGCTCGAACTCAATCCCGGCCACGCCCTGATCAAGGGGCTTGCCGAGAAGGCGGCCGCCGGCGGCAAGTCGGAAACGCTGGAGGACGCGGCGGTGCTGCTTTACGGCGAGGCGCGTATCCTCGACGGCGAAGCGCCGGAGAACCCGGCCGACCATGTCGCGCGGGTCGGCAAGCTGCTGGCGGCGGCGCTCGGCTAGGGCCGGCCGTCACTTCGTCGCTGTGCGGGAAGCCTAGTTTTCGTAGTCGATCGCGGCGGCGCCGAGGATCGGCCCCGGCAGTCCGTCGGGAAGCTCGGTCTGCAGGATCACCGCGCAGCGCGAAACGTCGGCGTGCATCATCTCGCTCTTCGGCAGTTCGACCGTCATCTCCTCGCCCTTCCACATGGCGATCGGGCGGAGTTTGCGGACGACATTGGTGTAGGTGATCGTCTTGCCGGTGTTCTCGCCACGTCCGATCGGCACGGTGACCGGGTCGTCATACATGGCGAGCCAGATCATGCCCTTGTCGGGCGTCCCGTTGTTCGCCGCGCCGATCGTCACCTTGGTGGTGTCCGAACCGGCGGTCATCGTGATCGGCACGCTGAGTGAGCCGGAAAGCCGGTCGATAGCGCCGTCGATCGCGGATTTGTTGCTGCCGACCATGTGCTCCCGGCCGTTGACGACGACCTGCGGCGTATAGACCTGGCGATCGCCGCGGGCGGCCGCATAGGAGCGCTGGCGTTCGGTATTCTCATGGCTGGCGAGCGTGTCCTTCCAGCCGAGATAGTCCCAGTAATCGACCGGATAGGAGAGGGCGAGGATATCGTCGCGCTGGGCGTATTCGGCGATCAGCGCGTCGGCCGGCGGACAGGAAGAGCATCCCTGGCTGGTGAACAGCTCGACCACGGCCTTGGTCTCGGTGGCGAGCACGGGCGTTCCGGCCGCGAGGCCGGCGCCGAGAACCAATGCCGCAATGGTCTTGGTTGCTGTGCTCACTATCCTGGTCCGGATCTGAAGAACCCTGCCAAACCGTTCCGGGTCGCTTAGCCGGCAACCCGTCACGGTGGCAAGTTATGGGCGGCTTGTCTCAAATGCGAGTCACGTTCGGGTGAGAGGCGCGTCAACCTGCAGGCTCAGGCCGCCAGCCGCCGCAGCACGTATTGCAGAATCCCGCCATTGTTGAAGTATTCGAGCTCGTCGAGGGTATCGATGCGGCAGAGCAACGGCACCACCTTCACCGATCCGTCGGCGAACTTGATCTCCGCTTCCAGCGTCTGGCGTGGCTTCAGCCCTTCCGCGATGCCGGCGATAGTCACCGTCTCGCTGCCGTCGAGGCCGAGTTCCCGCCAGGACAGGCCGTTCTCGAAGACCAGCGGCAGGACGCCCATGCCGA
>JAGRKY010000306.1 GCA_020442095.1 Bauldia sp. | reverse complement strand
GGTTGATGTTCTTCAGGACATGGAAATCGCCGTACCACTTGTTCATCTCGGCGATATCGATCGCCACCTCGGACTTGGCGTCGGTTGAAGCCGTGTCGGCGGCGACTTGCTGCTGCATATCCAAAGCTCCTGACTAGTTCCTGTAGCCGGTGTCGAGGCGGCGTTCAGTGTAGATCGAATAGCGCGACATCCCGAAGCAGAATATCCAGAATATCACCGCCGCGAAGACGTATCCCGTCGCCGGGGTGACCGGCGACGTCCAGTTGGCATCGGTGAAGTTCGACTGGACGATGCCGAGCAGGTCGAAGATGCCGATGATCAGCACCAGGCTGGTGTCCTTGAACAGGCTGATGAAGCTGTTGACGATGCCCGGAATGACGATCTTGAGGGCCTGCGGCAGGATGATCAGCCGCATCGACTGCCAGTATTTCAGCCCGACCGCACGCGCCGCCTCGTATTGGCCGGTCGGAATCGCCTGCAGCCCGCCGCGCACGACTTCCGCCATATAGGCGGCCTCGAACAGCGCGACGCCGATCAGCGCCCTCAGCAGCTTGTCGAAATTCACGCCCGGCGGCAGGAAAAGCGGCAGCATGACGCTCGCCATGAACAGCACGGTGATCAGCGGAACGCCGCGCACGAATTCGATGAAGGCGATCGACGCGAAGCGGATGACCGGCAGCTGCGACCGCCTTCCGAGCGCCAGCGCGATCCCGAGCGGCATCGACGCGCCCATGCCGCTCAGCGCCACCACCAGCGTCACCAGCAGCCCGCCCCAGAGCGGCGTCTCGACATAGGAGAGGCCGAAGTCGATCGCGAAGATGCCGAGCAGGACCACGACCACGCCGATCACCATCCACAGGCCGAAGATCGCCCGGCCGCCGGGAACGTCGGGATGGCCGAGGACCGCCATCAGCCCGGTGACGAGGCCGACGGCCCCGCAGAGGATGACGACCAGCGTGGCGAGCGACATCGCGGTGCTGCCGAAATGGATCATCGGCTCCGACACAAAGAACGAGCCGACCCAGACCACCACGGCGACGACAAACGCGGCCAGGGCCACGGTCCCGGCACCGCGCGACCCCATCGCATTGGTCATCACCGCCGCGACGAGCGCCGTCAGCAGACCGCCCAGCACGATGAAACCAATGACCGTCCAGATCGAGATGTCGAAATTCCCGCCGGTCAGCAGCAACAACGCGACGATCGGGAAGATGCCGAAAAGGTAGATCGCGGTCTCGCGCTTGTACGGTATCCGCGGCACCGCCATCAGGACGATGCCGATGACGAGGAGCACGGCGGTGACGTCCACCCGCCAGCGCTGGTCGATCGGATAGCGCCCGTAGATGAACTGGCCGAACTTCGCCTCGACGAAGGCCCAGCAGGCGCCGGCACCCGGAACGACGCAATCGGCGCGGCTGTCGCCGACCCAGACCGCGTCGATGAAGGCCCAGCGGATGATCGGCGGCAGGATAAGGGCGATCAGCACGATGCCGACGATGGTCAGGATCGAATTGCCGATCGAGGAAAAGAGGTTCTGTCGTGCCCAGCCGACCGCTCCGACATGGCGGCGCGGCGGCGGCAGGACGGGTTCCTCCTCCCGGCGCACATAGAGCATCGTCCCCACCATGCCGGGCTCGACGTCGGCCTCCTCCCCCGGCTCGTGCCCGTCGTCGCGGTCTCCCCGGTGCGAGAAATATTCAGCCTCCTCGACGGGATCGAAATCCTGTTCGGCCGGAACCGTCCCCGGCGCTTCGACGACGGGCACGGTCTCGGCCACCGGTTCAGACACCGGCGGCTCGGCCTCCGGTGCGGGTTCCGGCGTCGCGGCTTCGGCGATCGGAGCGGGCTCGGGCACCGCGGGCTCGGGCTCGGGCGCCGCGGGAACGACGACCGGCGGAGGCTCGTCCGGGACCGTCGCCTCCGCTGCCGGCGCCGACGCTGCCGGCGGGTGATCGATCACCTCGAGGAGCCGTTCCATGTCGGTTTCGAAGCCGGCGCCGCCATCGACCCGCGCGGCCTGCCGCTCCAGGATGCCCGCGACCGGGGCTGGAAGGTCGCCCGCCTCGGGCATCGGGGCTCCGTCGACCAGCACCGGGATGATCGGAACACCGCTCTTCAGCGCCGCTTCGAGCTCCATCCGCACCGGATCCGAGGCATTCCGGATCCGGCTTCCGGTCCAGTCCCGGCCGATGACGACCAGCAGGACGTCTGCCTTCGCGAGTTCCTCCTCGAGATGGGCGCGGAGATCGGCGCCGAACGGAATATCGACGTCCATGAAGACGGAATCGTCGCCATGGCGGGCGACCAGCCGGTCGAATATCCGGCCGGCGATGACCGCTGAATCCTGCCTGCGATAGGAGATGGCGATGCGTGTCACGGCGTCATCGCTCCACCAGCGCGACGCGCTTGTTGAACCAGTTCATGAACAGCGACGTCGCGATGCTGATCGTCAGGTAGACCAGCATGGTGATGAGGATCGCCTCGACCGCCTGACCGGTCTGGTTGAGCACGGTGCCGGCAAAGACCGAGACGAGATCCGGATAGCCGATGGCGACCGCGAGCGACGAATTCTTGATCAGGTTCAGATACTGGTTGGTCAGCGGCGGGATGATCACCCGCATGGCCTGCGGGATGATCACCAGCCTGAGCGTCGGCCCCGAGCGGAGGCCGAGCGCATAGGCCGCCTCGGTCTGGCCGCGCGCGACGGCGAGAATCCCCGCCCGCACGATCTCGGCGATGAAGGTCGCGGTGTAGAGGCTGAGCCCGAGCAGCAGCGCGACGAATTCAGGCTGGATATGCAGGCCGCCCGTGAAGTTGAACCCCTTGAGCTCCGGGAAGCTGAGGGTCATCGGCGCGCCGGTGGCGAGGAACACGATGATCGGCAGCAGGATGACCAGCCCCAACCCGGTCCAGAATGCCGGAAAGGGCCTCCCGGTCGCGAGCTGACGGCGGTGCGCCCAGATGCCCACCCCGATGGCAAGGACGATCGCGACCAGGAAGGCAACGACCGTGGCGGAGAAACCCGGCTCGATCACCGGCCACGGCAGCAGGAGACCGCGGTTGCTGAGGTTGGCGCCGATCGGCAGCGCGATCGCCTGGCGCGGGCCTGGCAGGACCGCGAGCACCGCCTTGTACCAGAACAGCAGTTGCAGCAGCACCGGGACGTTGCGGAAGGTCTCGACATAGACGGCCGCGATGCCCGAGATCAGCCAGTTCCGGGACAGGCGGGCGACGCCCGCGACCAGGCCGAGGGCCGTCGCGAAGACGACGCCGAGAAAGCCGACGAGCAGCGTGTTGATCAGCCCGACGAGGAAGGATCGCGCATAGCTGTCGTCGGGGGTGTAGTCGATCAGCGATTGCGAGATGGCGAATCCCGCCCGGCTCCAGAGGAAGTCGAAACCGGAAGCGATGTTCGCGCGCTGGAGGTTCTCCCGCGCGTTGTCGATGATCCACCAGAAAAAGACGACGAGCCCGACGGCGAGCAGCAACTGAAAGACGATGCCGCGGACCTTCGGGTCGTAGATCAGGGACGTGCGGGCCGATCCGCGAGCGCCGCCGTCGGGCGCCATATCCTGGATCGCCATGGACCGGTCCTGCCTGTCGCCTCAGGTGAATCCCGGACGAGAGGTCCCGTCCGGGATCGTCAGATCGAATCCGACTATCGAATCGGCGGCGCGTACTGGATGCCGCCCTTCGTCCACAAGGCGTTCAGGCCGCGAGCGATCTGCAGCGGCGAATCAGAACCGATGTTGCGCTCGAAGATCTCGCCGTAATTGCCGACGGACGAGAGAATGTTGACGACCCAGTCATTCGACAGGCCGATATCCTCGCCGAACGTGCCGTCCTGACCGAGAAGGCGCCGGATTTCCGGGTTCTCGCTCGACTTCATCTCCTCGACGTTGGCCTGGGTCACACCGAGTTCCTCGGCGTCCAGAAGCGCGAAGCCGACCCACTTCATGATGTTGAACCACTCGTCGTCACCCTGCCTGACGGCCGGGCCGAGGGGCTCCTTCGAGATGATCTCGGGAAGGATGATGTGGTCGTCCGGCGCGGTCAGCGCGAGGCGGGTCGAATAGAGGCCCGACGCGTCCGTGGTGTAGGCGTCGCAACGTCCGGCGTCATAGGCGGCATTCGCCTCTTCGACCTTCTCGAAGACGACCGGGTTGAGTTCCATGTTGTTGCGCGAGAAGTAGTCGGCGAGGTTCAGCTCGGTGGTCGTGCCGGTCTGGACGCAGACCGCCGCCCCGGAGAGCTCGAGGGCCGACGTGATGCCGTCCTCCTTGCGCACCATGAAGCCCTGGCCGTCATAGTAGGTCACGACACCAAAGGCGAGGCCGAGAGCGGTGTCGCGGGACATCGTCCAGGTTGTATTGCGCGACAGAAGATCGATTTCGCCCGACTGCAGTGCGGTGAACCGGTCCTTGGCGGTCAGCGGCGTATACTTGACCGCATTCGGATCATTGAAGATCGCAGCGGCCACGGCCCGACAGAAATCGACGTCGAAGCCTTTCCAGTTCCCCGCGTCATCCGGAGAAGCAAATCCGATCAGGCCGGTATTCACCCCGCATTGGACAAAGCCCTTCGCCTTGACGTCTTCGAGCGTCGTCGCGTTGGCGCTGCCAGCCAGCAAGGCGAACGCCGCCCCGGCAACCGCCGGTATCAGAAGCGATTTCATTTTCGATACTCCCTCACGTTGGTCCTGAACGATCAAAATACTCTCCCTCTTGCCCGCGCGAACGAAGCATCGGGTCCCCCAAAACTCATGCTTCCGTGGTCTGCATCCTATTTGACCGAAGCATCACAGGCGATTATGCGACAGCGGTCAAGTGCACCTGTCGCCGGGTTTTTCTTGCAAGCTTGCTGCCAATTCAGGTCCTCGAGGTATCCCGCTCATGGAATTTCAGAAAAAAAGCGAAAAAGCCCGTTCGATTGCCTCCCGACTGGTCCGGACCGGGCGCGACCCCGATATTACCGGCCCCTTCGTCAATCCACCGGTTATCCACGCTTCGACTGTCCTGTTCCCGGACACCGAAACCATGGCTGGCGGACGCCAGCGCTACCTTTACGGGCGTCGCGGCACGCCGACCAGCGAAGCCATGGAAGCGGCGATCAACGACATCGAGGGCGCGGCCGGCTCCGTTATCTGCCCTTCCGGCCTCAATGCCGTATCCACTGCCCTGCTCAGCGCCCTTTCGGCCGGCGACGAGGTCCTGATCGTCGATTGCGTCTATGGCCCGGTCCGCCATTTCGCCGATACGGTGCTGAAGCGCATGAACATCGACACGGTCTATTTCGATCCGGCCGCGGGTACCGATATCGCCGCGCTCTTCACCGATCGCACCCGGGCGGTCTACCTCGAGGCGCCCGGCTCCCTCACCTTCGAGATGCAGGACGTGCCCGCAATATCCGCAATTGCGCACGAACGCGGCGCGACCGTCCTCTTCGACAACACCTGGGCGACGCCGGTCTATTTCCGCCCGCTTGCCGCCGGCGCCGATCTCTCCATCCAGGCCGGAACCAAATACATTGGCGGCCATTCGGATGTGAGCCTTGGCTTCGTCGCCGCCAGCGAGGCTCTTTGGCCGGCCCTGAAGGAGACATACGGGACCCTCGGCCTCGCCGTCGGCCCGGACGACATCTTCCTCGGCCTGAGGGGCTTGCGCACGATGGCGGTCCGCCTTGAACGGCAGATGCGCTCGGCGCTGACGGTCGCTTCATGGCTGGAGCAGCGCCCCGAGGTCGCCCGCGTCCTCCATCCCGGGCTGCCGGGCGACCCCGGTCATGCGCTGTGGAAGCGCGACATGGACGGCGCCAGCGGACTCTTCGCGATCATTCTCGACGGCTGGGCGCTGGCCGACGCCAGGGCCTTCGTCGATGGGCTGGAGCTGTTCGGCATCGGCGCATCCTGGGGCGGCTTCGAGAGCCTGGCCATCATCGCCGATCCAGGCCGCTACCGGACCGCAAGCACCTGGAATCCCGAGGGACCTCTCATCCGGCTCCATATCGGCCTCGAGGATCCGGACGATCTGGTCGCCGATCTCGAGGCGAGCTTCGCCCGGGTCGCCGAAGGCGGATAGCGCTATCCGCGCTTGCCGCCGGCGAGCGCCTGCCACAAGCCCGCGAGCATCGCCTTCGGGCCTACCTCGCGCGTCATCTGCCGGATCGCCACCGTCTTCGGCATCAGGGTGCCGTCCGGCAGCCGCTGGAAGGCAACGCCGCTGCGCCCGAGCGCGTAGGCATAGACGACCGTGAAGGACGCACCGATGAAGATGCCGGCGAGCACGTCGCTCGGATAATGGGCGCCGACCGCCACCCGGCTGACGACGACGGTGCCGGCCAGCAGGCCGATCAGGCCGACCACGATCGGATGCCCCCTGAAGATGTAGGCACAGGCCACGAACGACGCGGCGGCCGTCGTCGCGTGGCCCGACGGAAAGCTCACATGCTCGTAGACGAAGGAGATCGGCTGGAACGTGAGGATCCCGTCTTCCTTGTAGCGAAGCGGCCGTGACCGGCCGAACAGCCATTTGAAGATGTTGGTGATGATCCCCGCCGCGGCGAGATTGAAGAAGAAGAAACCGACGATTTCACCGGCCTCCGCCCAGGCTGCCGCCATGCGGCGGCCGACACGGCTCCAGTCCGCCAGGAACAGGACGACCAGCCCGAAGACGCCCGTCGGAATCAGGAGCCATCCGGACTTGCCGAAATCCGTGACGAACCGGAACATCCCTTCCACGAAGGGGGAGAGGCTCTTGGCCCAGCGGGGCGCTCCCGCATCGCCCGCGACGATGCAGATCGCGACGAGTATGGCAAGCAGGGCCAGACCGGCCCAGATGATACGAATGCGGGGATAGGCGCAAAGCGCCAGTTCCGGCACGCGCCTGCGCCGCAGCCTCGTCTTCAGGGTGGCGAGATTGCGGCCGAACCGACCGCTCTCCACCGCGGCCACATCGCTCATGCCGATCGACTCGTTCGAATAGGTCACAACGGCGCCGGTGTACCCTTCCCTACCTGACAATTCCCCCACAAAAGGCGGCGATACGCAGCCTAGGCCATGAAGATGAAGGATTTTTGTGGCGACCCCGGCAGGGCTCGAACCTGCGACCCGCAGCTTAGAAGGCTGCTGCTCTATCCAGCTGAGCTACGGGGCCGTCGGCAACCCGGGACTTCAGTGCGTCCAGGGCTGTGGCCGGTCGTATCTGAAATTGTCAGCGTAGGATTGCAGCTTCACGTCCCGGGGCTGGGCCTCCAGGACGCGATACGGGATGCCGTTGCGTTCCGCATAAGCGATCGCTTCCTCCCGCGTCTCGAATTCGAGATGGATCTGCCGCCGCATGTCCGACGACGAGGTATAGCCCATCAGCGGGTCGACCTTGAGCGGAACCTCGGGTTCGTATTCGAGCACCCAGGATTCCGTCTGCGCCTTGCCCGACTGCATCGCGGTCTTGGCTGGCTTGAAGATTCGCGCAAGCATCGGATGCCTTTCCAAGCTGGATGATCTCACATGCCGGCGGCAGCCCGAGGCGCTGCCCGACTCCTGCGAAAATAGGCCGACCGCGACCGGCCGATCAAGCCCGGTCGCGGGACGAAAACAATGGTCGGGGCAGCAGGATTCGAACCTACGACCCCCTGCTCCCAAAGCAGGTGCTCTACCAGGCTGAGCTACGCCCCGACACGACGATACGCCTTGTATCTGGCCGTTCCCGCGCGCCCGGTCAAGCTGTGGTTTCGCCGGGCGGCCGGTTGGGCCCCCCGACCTGTTCGTCGCCGGTTCCCACGCCCGGTCGCCGGAGCCGGCGCGTCGATGAACCCGGCCCGCTCGCGGCCATTGCTGGCCCGCTATCGCCTTCGCTCTCTCCGTTGGGTTAACGTACCGATGCGGCATCGAGGCGTGGTTCGGAGACCAACGTTGAAAAAGACGCCCCCACCCGGCGAACTCGTCGTCACCGAAGCGCCGGCTCGCACGGACGCAGGCCCATCGAACGCGCAAGTAGAGAAGTCACTTTATCGGCCGTCTCTCGACGGCCTTCGCTTTATCGCCTTTCTGCTTGTTTTCGTTCATCATTTTCCGAAATTCGACAATCTGATCATGTCAACGATCCATGACAACGGCTGGATCGGGGTAGAGATATTCTTCGTGATTTCCGCGTTCGTCCTGTTTCAGCTTCTTGTCGCTGAACAAGACAGGACGGGCGGGACGAACGTTATCCACTTCTATCTGCGCCGGCTCTTGCGGCTTTATCCATTGATGATTGGCTTCCCGATCGCCATGGCATTGATCTTTCCGACCAAGCCGGGCGCACTTGGGCGCTTGGTCGCATCGGCCTCGTTCATCGATAATTTTGCGACCTGGATCAGCGGTTACAATTTTTCCGTATGGTTCACCGCGCATCTATGGACCTTGTCCTACGAGTTCCAGATCTATCTGCTCATCCCGCTGGCCTTCCTCATGTTCCGGACATTGGGCACACGACGCTTCCTCGTCGTGCTGGCCACGGTTTGGGTCATCTGTTTCTGCGCGCGCATCGCTTTCGCCCTCCTCGAGGCGCCGCATCCGATCATCTGGGTGACGCCTTTCCTCAGGCCAGAATCAACGTTGCTCGGTATCGGGCTCGGAATTGCGGTATTCGACAGAGTCCCGAATGCCCTCGCCCTGGTTGCAGCCGCTGTCTCCGGCGCCGCCATCCTTGCGCTGCCCGGTGTCGGGACGATCGGTTGGTCGACGAGCATCATCTATCCGGTGATCGCGATCTTCTCGCTCAGCCTGGCTTTCCTTGCGCTCAACCTTCGGCCCCTGCGCAGTCTTCTCTCGCTGCGGCCGATCGTGTTCCTGGGGTCGATTTCCTTCGGCCTCTACGTCTATCACATGCTGGCAAGCCATATCTCCCGGCGGTGGCTTTCGGAGTTCGTCGGAGCCGAGGGCCAGTTCATCCTTGCGCTCGCGCTGACCATCATCCTTTCGGTCGCGAGCTACTACGGCTTGGAACGGCCGTTCCTGAAGCTGAAGCACCGCATCTCGGCCGTCGAGTCGAAACCGTTCTAACGCACACCGCCATCCTGCTGGGCGCGCCCAAGAAATAGGCGCAAGACCAAGGAATGGTCACTGTCAGTGGCTGTCGCGTGCCGGGAGATACGCTTCTCCTTGGCACCCTTCTTGCGACGCACAGCGCGTGCAGCGCGTCTAGGGTTCCGGTCATCTTCGGGTGACGCCTGGTCCGAGAGACGCACTCGCGAGCGGCAAAACCGGTCGCGGGACACGGCGGGCCAAAATCCCGGGAGGTCACTGCACGGGTTTGCTGAGCGCAGCCCAACCTCCCGTGTGCTCGGCAGATCTTCGCGACACGTGCGGCCGCATGGCCGCTGGAACACGAAGGAGCCGAATATGACGCTGAACACTTCGCAAGTCGGCGCTGATCGCGCTGGGATTGGCCGCCTGCCTCGCGCCGCTGAGCGCCCAGGCCGAGAAGAAGACCGATTTCAAGGTCTGCTGGTCGATCTACGTGGGCTGGATGCCGTGGGGCTATATCCAGGATTCCGGCATCATGAAGAAATGGG
>JAGRKY010000025.1 GCA_020442095.1 Bauldia sp. | reverse complement strand
CTGACCGACGGCCTCGACGGCCTCGCCATCGTGCCGGTGATGATCGCCTCGGCGAGCTTCGGCATCATCGCCTATCTCGCCGGCAACGCGGTCTTCGCCGACTACCTCCAGGTCCATTTCACCCAAGGCACCGGCGAGCTCGCGGTGATCTGCGGGACGGTGATCGGCGCCGGCCTCGGCTTCCTCTGGTACAACGCCCCGCCGGCGGCGATCTTCATGGGCGACACCGGCTCGCTGGCGCTCGGCGGCATGCTCGGAACGGTCGCGGTCGCGACCAAGCACGAGATCGTGCTCGCGATCATCGGTGGGCTGTTCGTCCTCGAGGCGGTGTCGGTGATCATCCAGGTCGGCTCGTTCAAGCTGACCGGCAAGCGCGTCTTCAAGATGGCGCCGATCCACCACCATTTCGAGGCGCTCGGCTGGACCGAGCCGCAGATCGTCATCCGTTTCTGGATCATCGCCGTCATGCTGGCGCTGATCGGTCTTTCGACGCTGAAGATCAGGTAGGGCGAAGATGATCCCGGCCACCAGCTTCAGCGGCAGGAAGGTAGCCCTTTTCGGGCTTGGCGGCAGCGGCCGGGCGACGGCCGCCTCCCTGGTCGCGGGCGGTGCCGATGTCTCGGCCTGGGACGACAATGCCGAGGCGACGGCGGGGGCGGCGGAAGCCGGCATCCCAGTCGTCAACCTCCACGATGTCGACTGGAAGGACTTCGCGGCGCTGGTGCTTGCGCCCGGCGTGCCGCTCACCCATCCGGTGCCGCACTGGACGGTGACCAAGGCCGCGTCGGCCGGCATCGAGGTGATCGGCGATATCGAGATCTTCAGCCGCGAGCGAAAGCGGAGCGTACCGACATCGCCCTTCGTCGCGATTACCGGCACCAACGGCAAGTCGACGACCACCGCGCTGATCGGCCACCTGCTCAAGTCGACCGGCCGCGATACGCAAGTCGGCGGCAACATCGGCACGCCGATCCTCAAGCTCGATCCGCCCCGCACCGGCCGCTATCACGTCATCGAGGTGTCGTCCTTCCAGATCGACCTCGCGCCGGGGATCAATCCCTCGCTCGGCGTTCTCCTCAACGTCACGCCCGACCATCTCGACCGGCACGGGACGATGGAGCGCTATGCCGGGATCAAGGAGCGGCTGGTCGCCGCGGCGAAAACGGCAGTGATCGCGGTCGACGACAAGATCACCCAGGCGATCGCCGACCGGCTGGAGCAGGCGGGCAGGCGGATCGTGCGCGTTTCGACCCGGTTGCCGCTGGCGTCCGGTTTCTACGCCGAGGGCAGCGTCATTTACGAGGCCGAGAATGGCGCGGCGACCGAGGTCGTGCGGCTCGACGGCGTCTCGTCGCTGCGCGGCCTGCACAATGCCCAGAACGCGGCGGTGGCAGTCGCTGTCGCCAGGAAGCTCGGCCTCCCCGTCGAGGAGATACGCCAGGGCGTCGCGTCCTTCCGTGGCCTCCGCCACCGGATGGAGGAAGTCGGCCGGCGCGGGCGGGTGATCTTCATCAACGATTCCAAGGCGACCAACGCCGACGCCGCGGCCAAGGCGCTGGCAAGCTTCGACCGCATCTACTGGATCGCGGGCGGCCGGGCGAAGGAAGGCGGCATCGACAGCCTCAAGGGCTTCTTCCCGAAGATCGCCAAGGCCTATCTGATTGGCGAGGCGGCGGAAGGCTTCGCCGCTACTCTTCAGCCGACGGTCGAGGTCGAGATGTCGGGCACGCTCGCCGCGGCCGTCGAGGCGGCGGCGCGCGACTCGCTTCTCGACAATGCGGACGAGGTGGCGGTGCTCTTGTCGCCGGCCTGCGCGTCCTACGACCAGTTCCAGAATTTCGAGCGGCGCGGCGACGCGTTCCGCTCCGCTGCGCTGTCGCTCGACGGCGTCAGAAACCGCGAGGAGGCAGCCTGATGGTAAGCCGAGCAGATCGAACCGCCTTTGCCGAATGGTGGTGGACGGTGGACAGGTTCCTGCTGGTCGGGTTTATCGCGCTGATGGTCGGGGGCGTGGTCCTGTCGCTCGCCGGCAGTCCGGCGGTCGCCGAGCGCCTCGGCTATGACAGCTACCATTTCGTCAACCGGCACCTCGCTTTCTTCCTGCCGGCGATGGCGGTGATGTTGGCGACCTCCTTCCTGACGCCGCGCCAGGCGAGGCGGGCGGCTTTCGTCGTGCTGGTCGTCTCGCTGATCCTGATGCTCGCGGTGCTGCTGGTCGGTATCGAGAACAACGGCTCGCGGCGCTGGATCAACATTCTCGGCCTGTCGCTGCAGCCGTCGGAATTCATGAAGCCGGCCTTCGTCGTGATCGTCGCCTGGCTGTTCGCCGAGAACAAGCGGCGCCCGGATATCCCCGGCAACCTCTTCGCCCTGATCCTGCTCGGGATCGCGGTCGCGCTGCTGATCGCGGAGCCCGATTTCGGCCAGACGATGCTTATCGCGATTGCCTGGGGCTCGTTGTTCTTCATGGCCGGCGTGCCGTGGATCTGGATCGCCGGCCTTGGCGCGCTCGGCATCGGCGGTATGTTCGCGGCCTATTCGATGCTGCCGCA
>JAGRKY010000305.1 GCA_020442095.1 Bauldia sp. | reverse complement strand
GGCGGTTTCTTCGACGATGGCGGCTTCCCCGCCGGCCAGGGCTGGGACCAGATCAGCTATCCGGGGCCGAATGGCGACGGCGCCTACGCCCTTGAGGTCACCGGCGACTCGATGACGCCGCTCTACCGGGACGGCGACATCATCATCGTATCGCCCTCGGCCGAGTGCCGGCGCGGCGATCGCGTCGTCGTCAAGACGACGGAAGGCGAGGTCATGGCCAAGATCCTGCAACGCAAGACGACCAAGGTCGTCGAGCTTGCCTCGTTCAATCCCGCCCATGCCGATCGCACCCTGTCGCCGGCGGATATCGAATGGATGGCGCGCATCGTCTGGGCGAGCCAGTGACGCTCCGCCTCGGCGCTGCGGCCGACAGCGGAGCAAAGGCGGGGCGTCGGTCCGGCGGACCCCTGGCGCTTCTCTTGATCCTCGCCAATGCGATCCTGGCGGCGGGCTGCGGCGGGCTCTCGGCCGAGGAGCTCGAGGTGGTGCCGCCACCCGCCCGCAACGTCACGCCTCCCGGTATCCTGCCGGGCCCCCAGGTCGACGGCCCGCTCTATCGCGAGCCGACGCCGCCACCGCCGCCGGCGCCGCCCCGCTGGCGGCGCTTCTTCCTGCCGAAGACGACCGACGGCGCAACCTTCGTCACCAGGAACCACCTGGTCATCAAGGTCTTTGGCGTGACGCCGCCACCGCTCGACCAGATCTGCCGGCGGATGGATGGCGAAGAATGGCCGTGCGGCCGCACCGCTCTCTTCTCGCTCCGCATGTTCCTGCGTGGCCGGGCGGTCGAGTGCCTGCTTCCCAATCCCGACGGCATCGACCGCGCCGTCGCCCCGTGCCGCGTCGGCAGCATCGACGTGGGGCGCTGGCTGCTCCGTCAGGGCTGGGCGACGCCGGACGAGAACGCGACGGACGAATACCGGACCGCCGCCCACGACGCGCGCTGCGATCGGGTCGGGATGTGGCGGGGAAGCGAGGCCGACCCCGGCTGTCCCGGCAAACCGGCGGACGATCCCCCGCCCTCGTGATCCGGCCTAGGTGACCAGCTCGCCGGCGACCGCCCGGGCGATCAGCGTCCGGGTCTCCGGAATGCCGTAGATCGCCACGAAGGACCCGAACCGCGGGCCGCGCTCCATGCCGAGCAGAATTTCGTAAAGGGTCGCGAACCAGGTCAACGCGACACCCGGACGACCGTCGGGCCCGGTCTTCCTGGCGTCCTGGAAACGGGCGAAGGAACGGCCAACCTCGTAGACCGCATTCTGGATGTCGCCGCTTTCGGCATCGAGCGGGAGCCCGGCAAGCGCCTCGTCGAGGGCAAGCAAGGCGTCGCGCTCTTCCGAATCCGGCTCGCGGAACCTTTTCGTCGGGGCGACGAAGTCGTCGTAGTAGCGAACCGCGTAGCCGACCAGTTCGTCGAGCTTCGGATGCGTCTCCGGCGTCACCCCTTCGACGTGGCGGGTGATGAAGCCCCAGAGGACGTCCTTCTCATGGGCATTGGAGGCGGCCGCGAGGTTGAGCAGCATGACGAAGCTGATCGGCATGTCGATCGACGGCGGCGCACCGGAATGGATGTGCCAGACGGGATTGCCGAGCCGCTTGTCGGCCTCCTGGCCGTCGAAAGCGCCGAGAAACGAGAAATAGTCGTCGACTGCCCGCGGGATGACATCGAAATACAGCCGCTTCGCCGCCTTCGGCTTCTGGTACATGAAGAGCGACAGGCTTTCCGGCGAGGCATAGGTCAGCCACTCCTCGATCGTCAGGCCATTGCCCTTGGACTTGGAGATCTTCTGGCCGGTCTCGTCGAGGAAGAGTTCATAGTTGAAGCCCTCCGGAGGCCGGCCGCCGAGCAGCTTGCAGATACGGTTCGACAGGCGCACGGAGTCGATCAGGTCCTTGCCCGACATCTCGTAGTCGATGCCGAGCGCCGCCCAGCGCAAGGCCCAATCGGCCTTCCATTGGCACTTGACCTGGCCGCCGGTCACCGGCTGCTCGACCAGGTTCTCCGTCTCGGGATCGCGATAGACGATGGTGCCGGCGTCGAGCTTGCGCTCGAGGATGGCGACCTGGAGCACCGCGCCGGTTTCGGGACTGACGGGAAGGAAGGGAGAATAGGTCTCGCGCCGCTCTTCACCGAGGCTCGGCAGCATGATCGCCATGACCTCGTCATAGGCTTCGAGCATCTTGAGGAGCATAGTGTCGAAACCGCCCGACCGGTACGTCTCGGTCGCGCTCTGGAATTCGTAGGCAAAGCCGAAGCGGTCGAGGAAGCGGCGGAGCCGGGCGTTGTTGTGGGCGCCGAAGCTTTCATATTCGCCGAAGGGATCGGGCACGCTTGTCAGCGGCTGGTTCAGGTAGCCCGCCATCATCTCCCGGTTCGGGACGTTGTCGGGGACCTTCCGCAGTCCGTCCATATCGTCCGAGAAACAGATCAGGCGCGTCGGGATCGCGTCGCCGGTAAGCAGGCGGAAGGCGTTTCGCACCATCGTTGTACGGGCCACCTCGCCGAAGGTGCCGA
>JAGRKY010000304.1 GCA_020442095.1 Bauldia sp. | reverse complement strand
GGGGATAGGGAACCGATTCGCCGCGGCCGAGCACGCCGTCGCTCCAGATCGAGGCGACGACGACGACCGCCTCGGTCCTGGCGCCGCGGGAAATGGCGAAACGACCGGCGATCGGCCAGTGTTCCACGGTAACCTCAAGGGTTCTTTGCATTTACAGGGTCTTCGGCTTGCCGCGTCCGGGCTTCACAGGCACACTCCGCCCCGGACAGTAGGGGCCGGGCGCGCAAGCCTCAAGGACGTCGCGCCGGGGATCAGACGCGACTTCATGGCGGATCAAGAGACGGTTTCGCAGGCGACGCTCGATCGCGACATGGTCGGCAACGCGACGCGCGTCGCTGCCGGCGGACTATGGCTGATCGGCGCGGTTTCCCGGCTCGAGCCGCGCATCGCCCAGGTCGTCCGGGAGACCCGCGGGCCGGTGATCCTCGACCTGTCAGGCATCGAAAGGATCGACACGGCCGGCGCCTGGCTGGTCACGCGGATCGAGACCGAACTCGCGGCGGTCGGCGATTCGGTGGAGATCACCGGCGCGTCGGAGAATACGCAGCGGCTCCTCGCCGCCGTCGAACGGGCACGGGACATTCCCGTCGAGATGCCGCCGCGCCGGTCGATGCTGCTGCAACTGCTCGAGCAGACCGGCCGGTCGACCGTCAATGCCGGTGCCGATGTCGTCCAGGCGCTCGGTATCCTCGGCGGGGTTGTCGGCGGATTGCTCAGCGGTTTCCTGCGGCCGTCGCGCTTCCGCCTCACCTCGATCGTCTATCACCTCGACCGCTCCGGCCTGCAGGCGGTACCGATCGTCGCGCTGATCTCCTTCCTGATCGGCGGCATCATCGCCCAGCAGGGCGTCTTCCAGCTCAAGTTCTTCGGCGCCGAGGATTTCGTCGTCGACCTGGTCGGCATCCTGGTCCTGCGCGAACTCGGCGTGCTGCTGACCGCGATCCTGCTCGCCGGCCGGTCGGGCAGCGCCTATACCGCCGAGATCGGCTCGATGAAGATGCGTGAGGAGCTCGACGCGCTGAAGGTCATCGGCCTCGATCCGATCGAGGTGCTGATCATGCCGCGGCTGCTGGCGCTGATCATCGCGCTGCCGCTGCTGACCTTCGTTTCCGACATCTGCGGACTCATCGGCGGCGCTTTCGTCGCCTTCATCTATGGCGACATGGCCTTCCAGCGCTTCGTGCTGCTTCTGCGCGACGCCGTCGACATGAGCACCCTGATGGTCGGCATCATCAAGGCGCCGTTCATGGGGCTGATCGTCGGCCTGATCGCCGCCAACGAGGGGCTGAATGTCCAAGGCAGCGCCGAGTCGCTCGGCCGCCATACGACCTCCTCGGTGGTCAAGGCGATTTTCATGGTGATCGTCGCGGACGGCATTTTCGCCATCTTTTTCGCGGCAATCGACTACTGACCATGGCGGCGAACGGCATCAACGGCGGAAACGACAGACAACGCCTCGACGAGGACGTGGTGATCCGCGTGCGCGGGCTGACCGCCGGATTCGACGATGCCGCCGTGCTGGAGAATCTCGATCTGGACGCCTATCGCGGCGAGATTCTCGGCGTCGTCGGGGCTTCCGGCACGGGCAAGACGGTGCTGCTGCGGACGATTCTCGGCCTGATCCCGAAGCGGGCCGGCACCATCGAGATCCTCGGCGTCGACCTCGAGACGGCGAGCGCCGCGGACCGCGAGCGGGTCGACCAGCGGCTTGGCGTGCTTTTCCAGCAGGGCGCATTGTTTTCGTCGCTCAACGTGCTCCAGAACGTCCAGGTGCCGATGCGGGAGCATCTCAGGCTCTCGCAGCGGATGATGGACGAACTCGCCCGGCTGAAGATCGAACTCGTCGGCCTGCCGCCCGACGCGGCGCTGAAATTCCCGGCGGAGCTTTCTGGCGGCATGACCAAGCGCGCCGGCCTGGCGCGGGCGCTGGCCCTCGACCCGGATATCGTCTTCCTCGACGAGCCGACCTCCGGTCTCGACCCGATCGGCGCGGCGGATTTCGACGACCTGATTGCCACGCTCAGCGAGAGTCTCGGGTTGACGGTCTTTATGGTGACCCACGACCTCGATAGCCTGCACACGGTTTGCGACCGAATCGCCGTGCTGGCGGACAAGCGTGTCCTCATCGAGGGCCCGTTCTCGGATATGCTGGAATTCGACCATCCGTGGGTGCGCAGCTATTTTCGCGGCACCAGGGCGCGCGGAATAACGGCCTAGGGCGATAGTGGATGGAGACCAGGGCAAGATACGCAATCATCGGAGCCTTCACCCTGGTGGTGATCGTGCTTGCCTTCGGCTTCGTCTACTGGCTGAAGCGGCTGGACGAGACCGGTATCCGCTCGACCGTCTATTTCGAGTTCGAGGGGACCGTGGGCGGCCTCGCCCCGGGAAGCGCGGTCTATTTTGCCGGCATCAAGGTCGGCAACGTCTCAAGCCTCGCCTTCGACCCCGCCGATCCGAATATCGTCCTGGTGACGGCGGATGTCCGCGTCGATACGCCGATCAAGGTCGATTCCCGCGCCGAAGTCGGCTCGAACCTGTTGACCGGCGTGGCCTATATCGAGATGTCGGGCGGCACCGCCGCGGCACAGAGCGTCTTCGAAGCCCAGCCGCCGAAGATCATCGGCAGCAAGTCGGCGCTCAGCGACGTGATCGGCGCCGCCAGTTCGGCGATCGTCAAGGTCGAGGGCATCGTCTCGCGGGTCGATGAGTTCATCGCCAAGAACGAGGACGCGATCACCAAGACGGCACAGAATGTCGAGCGGTTCACCGGGGCCCTTGCCAGCAACACCGACGGGATCCAGGGATTCCTCGACAATGTCTCGGACATGTCGGACACGGTTGCGCAGTTGTCGGATCGCCTCGTCGCCGTCGTCGACAAGGCGAATAACATCATCTCGGCGGTTGATCCCGAGCGGGTCTCGTCGGTCGTCGAGAATGCCGACCGGCTGGTCGCGGCGGTCGCCGATTCGACGGCCGACATCAAGGAAATCACCGGCAAGGTCAAAGGCGTCGCCGACGATATCGCCAGGTTCTCCGAGGGGCTGAACAAGACGCTTGCCGACGTCCAGGGCGTGGTCGACGGGATCGACCGTGAGAAGATCGCCTCGGCGGTCGACAATATCAGCGCCTTCACCGACAAGCTCAAGACGGCGTCGCCCGACATCGACAGCCTCGTGGCGGACGCCAAGGCGACCGTGGCGAGCGCCAAGGAGGTGGCGGCGAATGCGTCGGTCTTCACCGAGAATCTCAATGCCCGCAAGGACGACCTGAACAAGATCGTCGCCAACGCCAAGGATCTGTCCGAGCGGTTGAAGGGGACGTCGGAGAAGCTCGACGCCGTGCTCGGCAAGGCGAATGACTTCCTCGGCGGCTCCGGCGAGGAGGGGAAGAATTTCTTCCAGGAGGCGACCGCCGCGGCCAGATCGATTCGCCAGATCACGGCAAAGCTCGATGCCCAGGCGGGAACGATTGTCGGAGGCATCGCACAATTCTCCGATCGCGGGCTGAAGGACATCAATGCCCTGGTGCAGGAATTGCGGGCTTCCGTCGCGCGTATCGACCGTGCGATCGGGGAATTCTCGCGCAATCCGGGAGGCGCGGTCTTTGGTGGCAATTCCGGTGTGCGCGAGTACAATCGCCGGTGAGTGCAGGGGGCGGGCGCAGGACGGCGCGTTTGAGGGGGCCCGGTTGACGTTGCGGGGACGTTTCACGAGGTGGTTCAAGCGACTGCCGCCGCTGGCTCTTGCTTTGCTGGTGGCCGGGTGCAGCCTGTTCAGCGGGCCGCCGCCGGAGACCTTTGACCTGATCGGACCGAGCTCGGTCCCGACGAAGGCCGGAACCGCGGCCCAGATCCTGATTCCCGAGCCGAGCGCCCTGAAGACCCTCGACAGCGAGCGGATCGTCGTCGCCACCGGCCCGCGGCTTTCCTACTATCCCGATGCCCAGTGGCCGGACCGGATGCCGAAGGTCTATCAGGCCAAGGCAATCGAGGCCTTCGAGAAGTCGAAGCGAGCCAAGGCAGTCGGGCGGCCTGGCGAAGGGCTGAGCATCGACTACCAGATCCTGACCAATATCCGCTCCTTCGAGTACCGGACCGACGGGGTCGCGGGCGGCTTCGCCCATATCGAGGTGGCGGTGAAGATCATGGATGACCGAAACGGCCGGATCGTCGCGACCCGGACGATCACCGGGGATGCCTCGGTCTCCGAGGACACCGCCGAGGGCGTCGTTGCCGGGGTCGACGCGGCGCTTTCCCAGGTACTTGTCGAACTGGTTCGCTGGACACTCTCGGTGATCTGAGCCGGGCGCTTCGCGCTTCCGGGCAAGCCCGCCACTCGCGCGGATTGCAGGTCCCAACGAAAAAAAGGCGCCCCGCAGGGCGCCTTTT
>JAGRKY010000303.1 GCA_020442095.1 Bauldia sp. | reverse complement strand
ATCTTCATCACCGGCGCCATCCACTCGCTCCATTTCGCGTTGACCGGGTCGTCGCGCAGCCTGGCGATGGTCGCGTCGAGGTCGTCGGTCTCGAAATAGCCGAAGAGAGTCAGCCCGTGCCGGAAGATCGAATAGTTGCGGATGCCGGCCGCCGTCAGTGCCTCGAGCATTTCCGGCCAGATCTCGTCATGCCGCTTCTTGTATTCGTCTTCGTAGCCCGGCCGGACTTCGAGCACCCAGGCGTATTGGCTCATCTTGTCTCTCCCAGATAGTCGTGAATGATGCGTCCCTGGACCAGGGTGAAATCGCCCCGCCAGTGGAAGCTGTCGAGCATGTCGACGACCGGCAGCCGGTGCACCGGCGCCTGGGCGTTCGGCCTCAGCTCCACCGTCGAGGCGCCGCTCCAGCATTCATGCACCGCGACCTCGGCAAGCCGGCGGGCGGTGAGCTGGCGGATCGCCGGCCGCCCGTCGATATGGTCGACGGCCTTGAGGTTGATGTTCTCGGCGAAATCGAAATGGCGCCTCAGGCTGTCGAGGCTGTCGCGGCGCTGCTTGTAGGCCATGGTGCCGGTGATGACGTCGATGCCGTTCCGCGACACCGTGCCGACGACGAGGTCGCCGCGATGCTCGATCCTCGGCTCGCCGAGCTTCTTCGGCTGGCCATGGACCTCGCGGCCATGGGCGACGCCGACATCGGAGGAGAGGAACAGGTAGGGCGAGTAGGAGCCGGCGATATCGGCGCCGGGCAGCCGGCAGCCGACCGACACGTTGGATTCGCCATAGGGGCCGGTCCATTCGGTGTCGTTCATCCGGTAGATATGCGCGACGACCACGTCGCTGGTTGCCTCCAGCGGCGGCGGCAGCAGGCGCGCGACCGCTGCCTCCGTCGTCCGCCATACCAGCGACAGCACCTCGACATCCCGGAAGCTGAACGGGAAGGGCGGGATCGTCGGCGCGTCCCATGGCGTCGAGAAGCCCGGCGCGAGGATATCCTCGACGGTCAGGCGGTCGATGCCTCCGTTGCGGAGATCCTTGCTCACACCGCCTCCATGCGGCCGCTCGCCGCCGAGCGGTACATCGCGTCGAGCACCTCGATCGCGCGCTGCCCGACCAGCCCCGGCGCGCCGTTGTCGGTCGGCCGCCCGAGGCAGAGATCGACCAGCACGGCCAGCGGCTCCTCGCAGGAATAGGCGCCGTCGCCGGGTGACAGCGGGATGACTTCGTCCCTGCCATCGCGGCGGCGCAGTTCCAGCCGCTCGCGCTCGATATCGAGGACCAGCATCCCCTCGGTGCCGAAGATGCGGAGGTCGATCTGCACCGGCCGGCCCTTGGGCAGCGTCGCCGCGCCCGAAAGCGAGCCGGTCGCGCCGCCGGCGAAGCGGACCACCGCGGCGTCGTAATAGTCGACCTCGGCCGGCGATTTTCCGGTGATCGCGAAGACCGCCTCCGGCGCGAGGTCGACGACGCGGAACAGCAGCCCGAGCGCATGGACGAGCTGGCCCCAGCCGAAGCCGCCCGCCCGCTTCGGATCGGCCCAGGTCGAGGGCGGCGGGCGGAACATCGCGCCCTCGGTCTCCAGCATCGGCTGGCCGGCGAAGAGATCGTCGAGCGCGTTGGCCATCTGCAGGATGACATGCTCGACCCTGCCGACCCCCGCGATCAGCCGCGCCGCTTCGGCGGCCATCGGCTTGAAGTTCCAGCCATAGGGCACGATGATCTCGCGCTTCGCCTCGATCGCCGCCGCGACCAGCCTGCGCGCGTCGGCCGCGTTGGTGGTCAGCGGCTTCTCGACGAGGATGTGGCAGCCCTTGTCGAGCGCCGCCATGGCGTGCTCGAAATGGAGGATATGGGGCGAGGAGATGACGACGCCGTCCATCTCCACTGTGTCCAGCATCTCCCGGTAGTCCTCGAAGCCTTGCGCGATGCCGAACTGGTCCTGCACCTCGGCGAGTTCCGCGGCGCCGAGCCGGTTGACGGCGACGACCTCGCAGTCGGGATTCGCCTGCAGCAGCGGGATGTGGTTGACCACCGCCCACCATCCCGCGCCGATGACGCCGATCCGCGCCTTGTCGCTCATTTTTCCCGTTCCTCCCGTTGCCGCTGGTCTTGTGTGGGATCGACCAGGCCAGCTAGTTTCCCCCGTCGATATTCTGCAATCGCGGCGCTGCCAAGTCGCATAACACAGTCGGGGAGAGATGAATGGCCACGATCGTCTGCTACGGAGACTCCAACACCTGGGGCTGCGTTCCAATGAAGGAGAGGGGGCTCCCCGAACGCTTCTCCGCGACGGAACGCTGGGCAGGCGTGCTGCGCGAGCAACTCGGTGCCGGTCATACCGTCATCGAGGAGGGGCTCAATGGCCGCACGACATGCCTCGACGATCCGATCGAGGGGCTTCACAAGAACGGCCTCAAGCACCTGCCCGTCGTGCTCGAAAGCCATGCGCCCTTCGATCTGCTGATCATCAAGCTCGGCACCAACGACCTCAAGTATCGCCTCTCCATGACGCCCGGCGATATCGCCGATGGCGCGGGCCTGATGGTCGACTTGGCGAAGAGCACGCTGCTTCCGCCTGAAGGAAAGCCGCCGGCGGTGCTGTTGATCTCGCCCGCTCCCCTGGTCGATCTCACCTGGCTCGGCGAGATGTTCACCGGCGGCAAGGAAAAGTCGCTGGGGCTGGCACGCGAAATGGAGCGCGTGGCGAAGGACCGTGGCGTCGCCTTCCTCGACGCGGGTAAGATCGTCACCTCGAGCCCCGTCGACGGCATCCACCTCGACCGCGAGGACCATCTGAAGCTCGGCACGGCGGTCGCCGCTAGCGTCCGGGAAATCCTGCCCGGCGTCTGAGGGGGCGTCTGTCTCCGCACCGGAGAGGGATGTAATGGCGCATCTGTCCAGAGATGGGATTCGAAGAAATGAATGACGCATATCGCGGTCTCGGCTGGGCGCATGGCTGCCTGACCGTGCAGCGGCTCGGCGCGATGCTTGCCCCGATCACCTTCCTTCTCCCCGACGGCCGCCAGGTCAGCCCGATGCAGGTCGCGCCCTGGGCCGGCGATCCGGGGACCGGGGAGCTTCCCGGCATCCTCCAGCGTCTGCGTGGCGAATGGCCCTGCGTCCCCTTCGGCTATTCGGTGCCGCCGGACGGCTTTACCCCCGCCTGGGCGAGCGCCATTGCCCCGGCCGACCCGGACGAGGAATTCCACGGTCATTCCTCCAACGTTGATTGGGACTGGCAGGAGGCCGACGCCGGGACGCTGAAGCTCGCCGTCGACTATCCCGAAACCAGCAAGGTCGCGCGCGTCGAGCGCACGATCGTGCCGGACCCGGATGCGCCCGCCGTCGACGTCACCTTCCGGATCGAGGTACGCGAGGATTGCCGGCTGCCGATCGGTCTCCATCCGACCTTCCGCCTGCCGCTCACCGTCGGCGGGGCGCGGCTCGAGCCCGGCCGCTACGACCATGGCCTGACCTATCCGTCGACGGTCGAGCCGGAAGCGCCGCTCTTTGCCATTGGTGCCCGCTTCGATGACCTTTCCTCCGTCCCGGGCCGCTTCGGCACGGTGGTCGATGCCAGCCGCCTGCCGCTGGCCACCGAGACCGAGGAACTGCTCCAGCTCAACGGCATCGACGGCACCGCGGCGCTCGCCAACGAGGCGGAGGGCTACCGCGTCCGGCTCAACTGGCAGCCCGAGCACTTCCCGAGCCTGCTCCTCTGGTTCAGCAACGGCGGCCGCAAGATGGCGCCGTGGAACGGCCGGCACCTTGCCGTCGGCATCGAGCCGATCTGCTCGCCCTTCGACTTCGGTGCGCCGACCGCCCGGGCTGACAATCCGATCGCGGCTTCCGGAACCCCGACCGCGGTCGGGTTCACGGCCGGCGCGCCCTTCGTCACCCGCTATCGCATCGCCGCGGAGCCGCTCTGATGGGTGCGGCACGTTCCGAAAGTCCGGCGATCTTGACCGGCGGACGATCGCCAATCTCGACGCCCTCGCCGGTGGCGGGCAGACAAAAAGGAAAGCCGGATGAAGCCGCTTCTCGACATCTCCGCCGCCCGGGTCTTCTTCGACGGCATCTTCAGCGAGCCGCGGGTCGCCCACCCGGAAGGCGTCGCGGTTCATGCCGATGGCTCGATCTGGTGCGGCACGGAGGTCGGTGACCTCCTGCGCATCGACGCGGACGGCACGTCGGTCGAGCGGATGGGGACGACCGGAGGCTTCCTGCTCGGCATCGCCCTCGATCCCGCCGGCAACTGCTACGCCTGCGACCTCAAGCACGCCGCCATCTTCCGCTACGAGGCGGCGACCGGCAGGATGGAGCGTTTCGCCGACGCCGGCATCAAGGTGCCGAACTATCCGGTCGTCGATGTGGCGCGCGGCTGCCTCTACGTCTCCGACACTGCCGGCGACCCCGGCATTGGCATCTACCGCTACGACCTGGCGACCGGCGAGGGTGGTGTCTGGTTCGAAGGGACCCGCTTCGCCAACGGCATGGCGATGACGCCGGATGGCGGCGAACTCTACGTCGTCGAGAGCTTCGTCCCGGCGGTCAGCAAGGTCGCGATCAAGGCCGACGGTTCGCCTGGAGCGTTGGAGCGTGTCGTCTCCGACGTCCACAATGTTCCCGACGGCCTTGCCTTCGCAGCGGATGGCACGCTCTTCATTTCCTGCTACGAGCCGAGCCGCATCTACCGCTACCGGCCGGGCGGGCCGCTGGAAGTCCTCATCGAGGACCCGCACGCGACCACCATCGCCCACCCGACCAATGTCGCGCTCAAGGGCTCAAAGATGTACACCGCCAATCTCGGCCGCTGGCACATCACCGAGATCGACCTGTCGTCGCTCTGACGAACTGCTACGGGTGCGAAGAGTCTGCTCCGGCTCGCTCGTCATCCTGAGGTGCTCCGCGAAGCGGAGCCTCGAAGGACGC
>JAGRKY010000302.1 GCA_020442095.1 Bauldia sp. | reverse complement strand
AGCCAAAGCCCCGCGCATGCCGCCGCTATCAGCCTCTTCATCGCGCTTCCTCCTCTGCCCGCCGTGGCTCGTGACAGTACAACAGGCGGGAGGGAAAGCGGAATTTCTCGGTGAGGTTCCGCTTGCGGCATTCTCATTTATGAGAAATAGTACCGTATATGGAAAACAATGCCGATATTTCCGTCGATGAACGGATTGCCATCCGCCTGAAAGGGCTGCGGCGGGAGCGTGACTGGTCGCTGGATGAACTCGCCGAACGGAGCGGGGTCAGCCGCGCGACCCTTTCGCGACTCGAAAACGGCGCGGTCAGCCCGACGGCAAGCGTGCTGGGCAGGCTCTGCGCCGCATTCGACATCACCCTGTCGCGGCTGATGGTCATGGTCGAAGAGGCTACGTTTGCGCCGCTCGTCCGGCCCGACGCGCAGCCGGTATGGCAGGATCCCGAGGTCGGCTTCCGCCGCCGGTCGGTGTCGCCGCCGGCGCGGGAGCTCGCCGGCGAAGTGCTGGAATGCAGCCTCGATCCGGCGACCCGCATCGACTATCCGCGTCCGCCGAGGCACGGCCTCGAGCATCACCTCTACATGCTGGAGGGGAGGCTTGGGATCACCCTCGACGGTGTCGTTCACGACCTGCATCCGGGGGATTGCCTCCGCTACCGGCTTTTTGGAGCGAGCAGCTTTGTGACACCGAAGCGGACCGGCGCCCGCTACCTCCTTTTTATGGTCTAGCGCGATGGCGGAGGAGACCGATATCCGCGTCCGTGCGCTGGAAGCACGGGAGGTCGGTGACCGCACCGACGAGCTGGCGTGCCTGCTCCATGCGTGCGTTCATGCGGGTGCCAGCATCAACTTCGTGCTTCCTTTCGACAAGGCTGACGCCGAGGCCTTCTGGCGGAGCAAGGTCCTGCCCGATGTGGAGAGGGGAGGTCGTATCGTGCAGGTCGCCGAGGCGGACGGCCGAGTCGTCGGCTCGGTGCAACTCGCCATCGACATGCCGCCGAACCAGCCACACCGTGCGGAGCTCAACAAGCTGATGGTCCATCCGGACCATCGCCGTAGGGGGATCGCGCGACGGCTGATGGCGAGTGCCGAAGACCACGCCCGCGGGCTTGGCCGACACCTGATCACGCTCGATACACGGACCGGCGACAGTGCGGAGCCGCTGTACCTGTCGCTCGGCTATCGGGTGGTCGGGGTAATCCCGGACTATTGCCGCGATCCGTTCGTCGACCGCCTGGACTCCACGACAGTGATGTACAAGACGCTCTGAGCGGGGCACAAAAAAACGGCCCGGGTCGATGTGACCCGGGCCGTCTTGTTGGTTCGCCGGAAGCGCCGGTCAGGCGACCTTCAGGTCCTTGAAGGTCTTCTCGACATGCTCGGTCACCGGCTTGGTGGTGTCGGTGAAGAGCTTCTGCGCGGCTTCCTGGAAATCCTTGAACTGGGCGGACGTCGCGTCGAACTGCTGGCGGGCGAAGGCGGTCTGCAGCTCGATGACCTCGGCGAGGGTCTTGGCGCCGAACAGGTCCTTCGCGAAGGCGAAGGTCGCGTCGCTGTTGGCCTTGGCGAGGTCAAGCGCCTTGGTGCCGAGCGTGAAGGCGCCCTCGCGCGCGGTCTCGTAGGTGTCCTCGACGAGGTCGCTCGCCTCTTCAGCCGAGCTCTTCATCTTCGCATAGGCCTCGCGCGCCTGGGCAATGCCCTTCTCGGCAAAGTCCCGGGCGGCGGCCGGAACGTCGAAGGACGGCGGGCTCACGGTGAAGGCTTCGAAGGGATTCGACATCATCGGGGTAGAGGCCTTGGTCGATTTGGTGGATTTGGTAGCGGTGGCCATGAGAGAACTCCACTGGCTGAAAGGTTCGGGGAGACCGCGCTGCGTTGCCGGCGCGCTCCTTGAATGACTCCAACATAGTGAATCCTCTTGTGCGTTGCAACAAAAATATTGCAACGCACAAACAATTGGCGGCCCTGGAGTGGCGAAGCGTGGGCTTCGGATCAGCCCTTCGCCTTCTCCGCGGCGTCCGCGCCAGCCCGTTCCATCATCGCGCCAAGGCTCTTGCCCTGATCCGCCAAGGCTTTCATTTGCTTGGTGAAATACTCTTTCTGCAGGGCTGCTATCTCTTCCGCGGTGCGGGCCTGGACCAGCCGTTGGGCGAGATCGAAGGAGGCGGAGACATTCTCCTCGACAAACGCGAGAGCCTGGCGGTTTACCTCCGCGACGCCTTCCTGGACCGAGCGCGTCGAGCCCTCGGCTTTGGCGATGGCCTGCTGGGTCGCCTCGAGATACTGCTCAAGGGCTTTCTTCGCCTGGGCGACGCTCTTGTCGGTCATTTCCCGGATTTGGTCGGGGATATCGAAGGGAGTGCGCTGCATGGTCGTTGTTCCTTGTTGCGGTTTCCTGCCTGCCCTCCGAGGATAAGCCTTCCGCGATCCACCGCCAAACGGTGCAATTAACCAGGACCGGAGGAAAGCGGTGATCGGGCGCGGGATTGCGTGGACCGCTTCGAATGCCCACTGTATTAACGCTTGATTAAGCACGAAGGGCAGTTGGCGCGGCGGGCGACACCTGACTTATCGACGGGGCGGAAAGCCGGATGAACGGCAAGACGCATGCTTATCTGGACCTTTCCGCTCAACCGCCGGTTGGCGCGGTCCTGCTCGACCCACGGCCCGCTTTCGTCTTTCGCGGCGATGGCAGCGGTATCCTGTGGGCGAATGCAGCAGGCGCCGCTTTCTTCGGCGAAGACGCGATGGGCGCGCTTCTGGAGCGCCGCTTCGCGTCCTCCAGCCCGACCGCGCGCAGCCTAGCCCGGCTTGCAAAGGCGCTACCGCTCGATCACCAGCGGATCGAGATTCTCCGTTTCAATTTCGGCATTCGCCAGGTCGCTTTGCCAGCCGCCTGCCAGCGGCTCGACCTCGGCAATGGCGCGCGCGGCGTCCTCGCCGTCGGCTCGGTCGGCGGAAGCCGCGAGTCGCTTTCGACCCGGGCCGAGCGACTCGCCGACGCGATTGCCTCCGACGATTGCCTTGTCGCCGTCCTCGATGGCGATGCGAAGGTCCTCGGCGCATCCGGCGGCTTCGATATTCTCGCTCCCGCCTCGCAGGCGATCGACCGCCTGGTCGACGAAGCCGCGCGAGGCCGGCACGCGGTGGTGCGGGCGTCGCTCGCCCTCGATGGCCACGCCCGTCCGGCCGGCGTCGCCCGGGTGACGATCGGCGATGATGACATCTTCCTGCTGATTGTCGGCCCGCGGGAAGCGCAGGCCACCGCGCCGGCCCGGACTGAACCGGTTCCAGCGCCCGCACCAATTCCGATGGCGGCACCGGCTCCCGTCGTGCCGGCGCCCGCCGAGGTGCCGCCGCCCTTGTCCGAAGTGCAGGAGGAGATCGTTCTCGGGGCGCCTCCTGAGCCGCTTATCGAGGAAGCGCCGGAAGCCGAGGTTGTGGCACCCGAGGTGGTGCCGGAGGTCGCGCCGGCTCCAGTTCCGCCGCCACCCCCGGCGCGCCGCTTCCTGTGGCAAAGCGATGCCGGTGGCGCTTTCCTTTTCGTATCGGACGAGCTTGCCGCCGAAGTCGGCAGCGCCAATGCCCCGGCAATCGGCGAGACATGGCGCGACCTCGCCGCGCGGCTGCCGGTCGATCACGACGGCGCGCTCGCCGACGCGCTCGCCGGGCTCGCCCGTTTCGGCGTCACCGTCCATTGGCCGATTGCCGGCGCGCCGGAGGCGATCGCCGTTGACCTCGCCGGCATTCCCGATTTCTCGCGCGACGGCGTGTTCCAGGGCTACCGCGGCTTCGGCGCGATCCGCACCGGGGATCGTTATCCCGCCGAAATGCCGATCCCGGTCGAGCCGGCCGAGGTATCTGAAGAAGTGTATCCGGAAGCGTCTCCCGCGGAAGCAGCGGCGGAGGACGCCCCCGAAGCGCCGGTTGCAGCGGCCGAGCCCGTGACCGAAGTCGCCGCACCGGAGCCGGTGAAAGCGCCGCCTCCGGTCCCGCTCCGTGCGCCGCCGAACTGCGACCTTGATGAATTCGCTCGCCAGTCCATCGAGGGCGGCGGCGATACCGAACGGCTCGCACGCGAGACGCCCGCGCCGGTTTCGGAGGTAAAGCCGGAGACGGCCGAAGCGCCGGAGACCGACCGCCCGGAGGAGCCTCCGTCCGAAGCCGGCGAAACAGCGCCGCCGGAAGAATCGAACGTCGTCCACCTCGGCAAGACCCCGACCCGCATCCTGCCGAAGCGGTTGTCGGGATCGGAGCAGGACGCGTTCCGGCGGATCGCCCAGGCGCTTGGCGTCCAGAAGGAGACCGACGAGCCTGAGACGGCGCGCGAACCTCGCCCGGAAGGTGAGGACCGGCGGAAGACTCCGCGTCCCGCAGCCGCCGACGTCGAGACCCCGCTTCTCAACAAGCTTCCGGTCGGCATCGCCATCTACCGCGACGCCCGCACCCTCTTTGCCAATCGCGCCCTGCTTGACCTGCTCGGGTACCGATCGCTCGATGCCTTCCTCTCGGCTGGTGGCGCCGAGGCGATCTTCCCCGACAGCCGCGACTGGTCGTCGGGCACGCTGGTCGGCGGAATGCTGCACGCCGCCCGGGCCGACGGAACCGACGTTGCCGTCGATGCCAAGCTGCACGCGGTCACCTGGGCGGGATCGACGGCGCTGATGCTCTCCCTGGTCGAGGCCGCACCGGCTCCCATCTTCGCCGAGCCCGCCGAACCTGTGGTCGCAAAGCCGGCGCCCGCGCTGGTCGAGGTCGAGCCGCGTATTCGCGAGCTCGAGGCGATGCTCGACACCGCTACCGACGGCGTCGTGGTGATCGATTCCGAAAGCCGGGTCGAGCGCATGAACCGCACGGCGGAAGCACTCTTCGGTGTCGAGGCGGCCGACGTCGCGGGCCGGCCTTTCACCGACCTGCTTGCCGAGGAGAGCCGCAAGCCGGCGCGGGACTATCTCGACGGCCTCGCCTCGAACGGCGTCGCGAGCGTCCTCAACGATGGCCGCGAGGTGATCGGAAAGGTGCCGCGCGGTGGCCTCATCCCGCTTTTCATGACGATCGGGCGGCTGACCGATTCAGGCAAATACTGCGCGGTCCTCCGCGATATCACCCACTGGAAGAATGTCGAGGAGGAGCTCGTCGCGGCGCGGCGCGCGGCCGAGGCGGCCAACCTCCAGAAGTCCGAATTCCTCGCCAGGATCAGCCACGAAATCCGCACGCCGCTGAATGCCATCATCGGCTTTTCCGAAGTGATGATGGCGGAGCGGTTCGGGCCGGTCGGCAACGATCGCTATCGCAGCTATCTCCGGGATATCCATCTCTCCGGCGAGCATCTGATGAGCCTGATCAACGACCTCCTCGACCTGTCGAAGGTCGAGGCGGGCAAGCTCGATCTCAATTTCGAATCCGTCGCGGTCAACGCCGTCATCCAGGAATGCGTCGCGCTGATGCAGCCGCAGGCCAATCGCGAGCGGATCATCATCCGCACCTCGCTGTCCTCGACCCTGCCGAATGTCGTCGCCGACCTGCGTTCGCTCCGCCAGATCCTCCTCAATCTCCTGTCCAACGCGATCAAGTTCACCAAGGCCGGCGGCCAGGTCATCGTCGCCACCGCGATGGAGGACAGCGGCGAGGTCGTGGTCCGCATCCGCGATACCGGCATTGGCATGGACGACAAGGATATCGAGACCGCGATGAAGCCTTTCCGCCAGGTCGCGACCTCGGGCCGGTCGGGCGAGGGGACCGGTCTCGGCCTGCCCCTGACCAAGGCGCTGGTCGAGGCAAACCGGGCGACCTTCGCCATCGACAGCGTCCCGGCCCAGGGTACGCTGGTCCGCATCACCTTCCCGACAACGCGCGTCCTGGCAGGGTAGCGTGCGCCGCCTCGTCCTTGCATTGATCCTCGCCGCCGTCGCGACCGGACCGGCGTTGGCCGAGGCGTGGCAGACCTACGTCAACGAGCGGTTCGGAACCACCGCGGACGTCCCGGCCGGCTGGCAGGCGGGCGAGCCCCCGGCAAATGGCGACGGGCTGCGCTTCACCGCGCCCGACGGCAGCGCTTCGGTTGCCGTCTTCGGCAGCCTGCAGACCTTCGATACGATCGACGAAACGATCGCCATCTACGAGGCTCCGGTCGACGGCGAGACGATCACCTATCGTCACCGCGACGACCGCGGGCTGGTCCTGTCCGGCACCAGGGACGACCGCATTTTCTATCGCCGCTGGATCCTCTCCTGCGGCGAAGCGGTCTGGAACGGCATTGCGATCGAATATCCGGCCGCCGAAAAGAAAGCCTACGACCCGCTGGTCACCCACATGTCCCGGAGCCTGCGCCCGGGCACTGGCTGGCAGGTCGAGGACTGTCCGGACTGAGCCCAAGCGGTCGCGCTAGCTGGCGCCGCCGGCCGGTTTCTTTTGGCCGTAGCGCGCTTTCAGCATGACCTTGCACATCTCGCCATTCGCCTCCACGCCGCGCCGGCGCATGCGGATGTCGCGGAGGAAGTCGGCAAGATCCCCGGCCGGGATATCTGTACCATCCGCGTCTCGGAAGGCGGGGTCGGAAGCCTTTGCTGGCCCACCGAACACCACCCGGAGCTCAAGGTAGCGGTCGATGGCACCGGCGAGGATGGTATCCCGCCTCAGCGCATCGAGTTCGGCCACGGTGAGGTGGGCGATCGCCGCATCATCGTCGCGCCCGGTCTTGCGGATCAGGCCGATCAGCGTCGCCATCCGGCCGAGATAGGCTTTGCGCCGGAAGGTGTCGCGGAGGCCCGCGAGACTGCCGCCGGCATCGGCGCCGAAGGTGGCGGCGAAATCCTCTCCGCCGGCAATGCCGGCATTGATCTTCTCCGCGGCGAAATGATCGATGAGGCGGATGTCGGCTTGGCGCACCCAGTCGAGGCGCGAGAGCGCATCGCGCATGTCCTCGGCCATGATCCAGCCGAAGTTCAGCGAGCACCAGGCGGTCGGCAGGCGGAAGGTGACGGCCACCGTGTCGTCTTCGACGGCGAGATCGCCGATGAATCCGAGCGATACCACCGACTCGTCGAGTTCGGGATCGAGCACCGTGTCGAGAGCCGCCCGCGCTTCGGCGAGGCGGGCTTCATCACCATTCATATCCGCTCGTCCCCGCGAAAGCGGGGACCCAGCATCTTCTGAGGGGAGCACCATGTCCCGGTTCTGGATTCCCGCTTTCGCGGGAATGAGCGGGGTTGGGAGGGCCATCGAATGCGAACCTACTCCGCCGCCTCGGCCACGGTGTCCGCCGGCTGGTAGCACTCGGCCGGCACCGGGATGTCGTAGAGCTTCGCCGCGTTGAGGCCGAGTATCTTGGCCTTGACGTCGAGGGTGAAGGGCGTGGCGGCTTCGCGCGCCATCTCGTCGTCGAATTCGAAATTGGCGAAATGCTCGACGATCCATTTCGGCGAGTGGATCGCGTAATCCGTGCCGAAGATCAGCCGGTCGGGGCCGAGGAAGAACAGGAGGTCGGCCATCAGCGACGCGAAATAGCGTGGCCGCTGGTGGATGAAGGCGCTGACCACCGAGAGGCCGCCATAGACGTTGGGCTCCTGGTTGGCGATCCAGCAGAATTCGTCGAGGCGCGGGATGCCGCAATGGTCGATGACGAACTTGAGGTCGGGAAAGGCGGTCGCCACGTCGTCGACATCGCGCACGTCGAAGGCGTCGAGGTTGAGCGGGTGGATCGTCGGGCCCTTGTGGATGTGGATGATGTCGATGCCGAGCGCGCGGCATTTCTCGAGGTAGAAGCCGACCGCATCCTCTTTCAGCGAATAGCCTTTTGAATCGCCGAACCATTCGGCGGTGTAGATCTTGACGCTGCGGAAGCCCCAGCGCTCATGGTCGGCTTCCAGTTGCTCAAGGCCCCGGGTTCCCTCGCGCGGATCGATGCGGCCGGCGAGGATGACCTTCTCCGGGAACGCCTCTTTCAGTGCCGCGCATTGCTCGGTCGTGTTGAAGCCCTTGTTGTAGAAGGCGAAGAGGTAGGTCGGCAGCAGGATCGCCATGTCGCAATGGCCGTCGACGAAGAGGTCCTTCGCCGCGCCTTCGACGCCGTAATGGAGGAAGCGCTCCCACTCCCATTGTTCGCCAGCCGGCGCCAGCCCGGTATGGGCCGTCCAGAAGCTCTCGATGAAGGTCGCGCCGTAGCGGTTGCGCTGATTCTCGGGCCGCGCATCCCAGAGATGCGTATGGCCATCGACGACGAAGAGCTTCGTCCCGTCCGCAGTCTGGTACATCGGCGTCTTTCCTCCCGACCGGCGACCTTGTTCTGTCTTTTGGCAAGAAGACCATGAACTGCGGCTGCTGCAAAGCGCCGAAGGCCAAAAAGAAGAAAGGGCCGCCGGTGGCGACCCTTTCGAATGTCGTCGGTCTGGAAGTCAGCGCGCCAGCCGCAGCTTCTCGATGGAGCCGCCGATATCCTCGAAAGCCGCGACCAGGTCCGAGACGTTGCTGACGTCGTAGAAGTAGTCCGGGGTCGTCGCGCAGTTCTCGAGCACGTCGCTCGAGCCGTTGGTGACCTCGACCCGCACCGTGTAGATCACGATGCCCTTCTTCTTCATGGCCGTGCAGATTTCCTCGAGCTGATCGTCACGCGCCTTGGTCCGGTTCGATTGGCTGTTGTCGTTGGCGGGTACGCCCATGCGCTCCTGCCACACGTAGCCGACGCCGGAATAGAGGGAGTTGTTCTCCTCGTTGCCGGTCGTGTTTGCGTTATTGCCGTCGGTCATCAGCACCATGATCTTGGTCCAGTCCTCGGTGCCATAGGCGATCCCGTCACCGAACGGCCCGGTGTCGGACAACACGTTCCAGCCCCAGGTCGCGCCGATCGGAATGTCGGTATTGCCGTTGGCGATCATTTTGCCGATCGCGGTCTTGGCTTCAGTGGTGTTTGTCGTGAGGCGCATGATCGGCGCCATTTCACAGCCGGAATTGGGGCCGTATTGGTAGCTCATGGTGTCGGTCGTGCCCGAATAGGGCGTCGGGCTGCCCTCGTATTTCAGGACGTCGCCTTCGAGCAGCCGGTAGTTGTCAAGCTTGGTCATCGCGCCGAGGCCTTTCGAATTCAGGTCCGACTTGATCTTGCTGAGCTTCGAGTCCTTGAGATAGCTGTTGTTGTAGTTGTATTTGCTCGAGTTGGTGTTATCGCCTTCACCTTTGCCGCCCGGCTCGTCGGGGGCGAAGAACGGAACATAAAGCGTGTTGGGGTTGCCGCTGTTCGGCGGCGTCTCGCTCGCTTCATAGCCGGCGCGCGTCTCGACACAGCCGCCCCATGACGTTCCCATTGCGGTGAACAGGTTGAGCCGGTTGACTTCCTGGCCGAGGAACAGGCTCTTCGCGGAATCCGACTTGCCGTCCTTGTCGAGCCAGTCGGCGTTCTTGTACTTGGGATCGACATTCACCGTCTGCGAGAAGGGCACCAGGCCGATCTTCAGATCATTCGGATCGGTGACTGCGTTCGCCAGCGTGTCGACCAGGGCCTCCGCCGCGTCCTTCAGCTTGCCGATCTTGTTCTTGCTCGACATGGAGCCCGTGTTGTCGAGCACCATCACCATCTCGACCTTGCCCATAGAGCTGACGATTTCGGACGTGACGCTGATCGGGATCGTCTGGACACCGAGCACCTTGGCGATGGTGGTGCTGACCTCGCCGGAGACGGTGGCGGTAATCTTGCCACCCTGACCCTGGACAACCGAGTCGAGCTTCCAGTTGCCGCTGTAGGTCGGCTTGATATGCGTCTCCATCCAGTTGTTGACGGTATTATAGGCCTGCTTGTCGGTCATCGGCGGCTGGCTGCCGACGGCAAGAAGCCCCGCGTCCGTCGCGGCCGCAACCTCGGCGCGGAAGTCGGTGACGCGCGAATAGTCGACAAGGGCCCCGACGGCGCCGAAGAGCGGAATCAGCGCCAGGGCAAAGACCACCGCGACGTTTCCGTCCTCGTCACGGCCAAAACGATTGAAGAAGGCCATCGCACGTACTCCTGGAGGCGAATGTCGCCTTTAAATCTGCCAGGAACTTGAGCTTGGCCAGTTAACGGGTAGTTAAATCACTGAAGACAATTGTTATTTCCTCAATAATGAATTGATCCGATGCTCCAGTTTTCATTGTAATAAGATACGATGCATTAAGACTACCGCCGCGAATTGGCGTAAAAAATCGGCAAACCTCAGGTGGAAAGCTCTTCGCGGTTCTTGAAAAAGGCCAGCGCCTCGGGGTTGGCGAGTGCGTCGACATTCTTCACGGGGCGGCCGTGGACGACTTCGCGGACCGCGAGTTCGACGATCTTGCCCGACTTGGTCCGCGGAATGTCGTTAACGGCGACCACCCGGGCGGGGACGTGGCGTGGCGTCGCACCACGCCTGATAACCGACTTGATCCTGCCGATCAGATCATCGTCGAGCGCGACCCCGTCCTTGAGGCGGACGAAGAGCACGATCCGGACGTCGCCGTCCCATTCCTGGCCGATGGCCAACGCCTCGGCCACTTCCGGAATCGTCTCGACCTGCGCGTAGATCTCGGCGGTTCCGATTCTGACCCCGCCCGGGTTGAGCGTCGCATCGGAGCGGCCGTGGATGATCATGCCGCCATGGACGGTCCATTCGGCAAAGTCGCCGTGGCACCAGATACCCGGGAAGCGTTCGAAATAGGCCGCCCGGTACTTGGCGCCGTCGGGGTCGTTCCAGAAGCCGATCGGCATGGACGGGAAGGGTCGGGTGCAGACGAGTTCGCCCTTGCCGGAAGGCATGGGATTGCCGTCCTCGTCAAAGACGTCCATTGCCATCCCGAGCCCCGGCCCCTGGATCTCGCCGCGCCAGACCGGCTTGGTCGGGATGCCGAGGACGAAACAGGACACGATATCCGTTCCCCCGGAAATCGATGCCAGATGGATGTCCGGCTTGATCGCCTTGTAGACGAAGTCGAAGCTTTCGGACGCGAGTGGCGACCCTGTCGACATCATCATCCTGAGGCTCGACAGGTCGAAGCGGTCGATCGGCCTCAGCCCGGATTTCTTCACCGCGTCGATATATTTGGCGGAGGTGCCGAAGACGTTCATCCGCTCCGCTTCGGCATAGTCGAACAGCACTTCCTCGGAAGGATGAAAGGGCGAGCCGTCGTAGAGCAGCAGCGTCGCGCCGAAGGCGAGGCCGGAGACCAGCCAGTTCCACATCATCC
>JAGRKY010000301.1 GCA_020442095.1 Bauldia sp. | reverse complement strand
TCCGGGTCGCCGCCTCCTATTCCTGTCGCACCCGCAACAACGTCCCCGGCGCCAAGCTCAGCGAGCACGCGCATGGCAATGCCATCGACATCTCGGCCTTTCAGGTATCCGGCGTCGGCTGGGTCGAGGTCGGCAAGGCCAATACGATGGGCAAGCGCCGCTTCCTGGCGGCAGTCCGGAAATCCGCCTGCGGCCCCTTCACGACCGTGCTCGGCCCGGGATCGGACGGCTATCATGAGGATCACCTCCACTTCGACGTGATCCGCCGCGGCAAGAACGGCAGCAGCCTCTACTGCCACTGACCAGCAACCGGCCTTGCGGCCCGGTACCCCGCTCCCCACCTTATGAACCGTCGCGAATTCAGGTGGATTCCGCGCGAAAGGAGCGAAAGACGGATGGCTTTCCTGCGTACCGCCATGCTGCTTGCCGCAATGACGGCGATCTTCATGGGCGTCGGCTACATGGTCGGCGGAACCGGCGGGATGGTCTTCGCCTTCGTGCTCGCCGCCGGCATGAACCTCTTCACTTACTGGAATGCCGACAAGCTGGTGCTGCGGATGCACAATGCCCGGGAGGTCGATGCCCGCACCGCGCCGGAATTCTACGCCATCGTCCACGATCTCGCCGCCGAGGCGGGGCTGCCGATGCCGAAGGTCTATGTGATGGATTCGCCGCAGCCCAACGCCTTCGCCACCGGGCGGAATCCCGAGAATGCCGCGGTCTGCGCGACGACCGGGCTGTTGCATTCCCTCTCCCGCGAGGAGATCGCCGCCGTCATGGCCCATGAGCTCGGCCATGTCCGCAACCGCGACACGCTGATCATGACGATCACCGCGACGATTGCCGGCGCGATCTCGATGCTCGCCAATTTCGCCTTCTTCTTCGGCGGCAGCCGCGACAACAACAACCCGTTCGGCTTCGTCGGCATCCTGGTCGCCGCGATCGTCGCGCCCCTCGCGGCGCTCCTCGTCCAGATGGCGGTGAGCCGGACCCGCGAATATTCCGCCGATCGCGCCGCCGCGGAGATCACCGGGCGACCGGAATGGCTGATTTCCGCGCTTTCCAAGATTTCCGGCGCAGCGAAGCAGCTCCCGAATATGGAGGCCGAGCGCCATCCCGCCACCGCCCATCTCTTCATCATCAACCCGCTGTCCGGCGCGCGGATGGACAATCTCTTCGCCACCCATCCCTCGACCGAGAACCGCATCGCGGCGCTGAGGCAGATGCAAGGCCGCGGCCCGGCGTCGCCTCGTCCCGCCTCCGTCGCCGTCCCGCGCGTCGGCCGCACCGGCCCGGCAGCCGAGCGCCCGCGCGGCCCCTGGAGCTGACCGCGACGCCCAAAAAGGCAGGAGGCGTTTGCTTTCCCGCCCCGGGTGATCTACGCGGACGCGGATGAAAGGCCCCCGCCAGAAGACCACCGCCAATCCCGGCCTCGCCGCGCGCCGCGCCGCGACCGGCCTCCTCTCCACCGTCCTCGACGAGCGGCAGGCCCTCGACGGCCTGATGGATGTCGCCGAGACCGACAGCGCCTTCAACCGCCTCGACGACCGCGACCGGCGGCTGGCACGGGCCATCGTCTCCACGACGCTCCGCCGCTTCGGCGAGATCGAGGCCGTCCTCGACCGGATGATCGAACGGCGGCCGCGCCGCGCCGGGGCCCTGATCCATGTCCTCCAGACCGCTGCGGCGCAGATCCTGTTCATGGAGGTTCCCGACCACGCCGCGGTGTCGATCGCCATGGAGCAGATCGGCGCCGACCGCGACGGAAAGCACTTCAAGGGGCTCGCCAACGCCGTGCTGCGGCGCCTCGTCCGCGAACGGGACATGATCCTCAAGATGGCGGACGCGGCGCGCCTCGATACGCCGGACTGGCTGTGGGACCGCTGGACCGCGACCTATGGCGCGGAGACTGCCCGCCGGATCGCCGAAGCCCATCTCGTCGAGCCGAGCCTCGATCTCAGCGTCCGCAGCGATCCGCAAGGCTGGGCGAAGAAGCTCGACGGCATCGTGCTGCCGACCGGCAGCGTCCGGCTGGTGCCGACCGGCCGTATCGCCGAGCTACCCGGCTATGACGAGGGTGCCTGGTGGGTGCAGGACGCCGCCGCCGCGCTGCCGGCGAAGCTTCTCGGCGACGTCGCCGGCAAGCGGGTGGCCGACCTTTGCGCCGCGCCGGGCGGCAAGACCGCGACCCTTGCCGCGGCCGGTGCCGACGTCACCGCCATCGATATCGCACCGGCCCGCATGGAGCGCCTCGGCGCCAATCTCGCCCGCCTCGGCCTCACTGCCCGCGCTGTCAGCGCCGACATCCTCGCCTGGCAACCGGAGGAGCGCTTCGATGCCATCCTCCTCGACGCGCCCTGCACCGCGACCGGGACCATCCGCCGCCATCCCGACGCCGCCTGGCTGAAGCGGCCCGAGGACATCGCCAAGCTCGCCACCCTCCAGTCGCGGATGATCGACCGCGCCGTCTCATGGCTGAAACCCGGCGGGACGCTGGTCTATTGCACATGCTCGCTGGAGCCCGAGGAAGGCGAGCAACAGGTCGCCGCCGCCCGCGAACGCCACGGCCTGCGCCCGCTTCCAATCGCGCCCGCCGAGATCGGCGGTCTCTCCGATACGATCACCGCGGAGGGCTATGTCCGGACATTGCCCTGCCATCTTCCCGATCCAAACCCGCGCCTCGCGGGCCTCGACGGCTTCTTCATCGCCCGCCTGTGCCCGTAATGAGGGCGCCGGATACAGGCCAACGACCGGAAACGCGTTCAATTGATTGAAATCTGCACTAGGGTGATAGTCCGCCAATCGCTTGTGATTCGGCGGCTGGGGCAAGGGGTCGCCCGGGACTCTGGAGTGAATTGATGGCGATCGGATCGGCATCCGGTCAGGGTCGACAGATGCGCTTTGCCCTGAGCGCTTTTTCGCGCCAGGTCGCATTCCGCTATCATGCCAGCTTCTTCTATCGATGGCGCTATGCGAGCGGCGTCCCCGAGCGGCTGCTCATCGCCCCGATCGACCTGCGCACCGCCGACCCGACGACCGCCCTCGACATCTATGCCGGCCGTTTCTTCTTCTCCGGCGAGGGCGTCGACGCCGACGGCTATTCGATCTTCGAGGTCGATCCGCCGAGCGATGCCTGGATGCGCGAGCTCCACGGTTTCGGCTGGCTCAGGCACCTGCGCGCTACCGACATGGCGATCTCCCGGTCCAACGCGCGCAGCCTCGTCGACGAATGGATCACCCAGGCCAACCGCGTCGACCCGATCGCCTGGGAACCCGGCGTCGTCGCCCGGCGCATCATCTCCTGGCTGGCGCAGACACCGCTGATCCTCGAAGGCTGCGATCTCAACTTCTATCGCCGCTTCATGAAATCCCTGACCCGGCAGGTCCGATACCTGCGGCGCACCGCCTATGACGGCCCGCAGGGCCTGCCCCGGCTCCGCGTCATGATCGCGCTGACCTCGGCGGCGCTGTCGATGTCGGATCAGGACCGCTTCCTCAAGCAGGCCTCGAAATGGCTCGACCAGGAGCTCGTCCGCCAGGTCATGCCGGACGGCGGCCATGCCAGCCGCAACCCGGTCGCGGTGCTGGAAGCCCTGCTCGACCTCCTGCCGCTCCGCCAGGCCTTCACCGCCCGCGGCCAGCAGCCGTCCCGCATCCTCCTCTCGGCGATCGACCGGATGATGCCGATGCTGCGCTATTTCCGCCAGGGCGACGGCGGTTTCGCCCGCTTCAATGGCGCCGGCGACACCCCGGCCGACCAGCTCGCCACGGTGCTCGCCTATGACGATGTCCGCGGTGCGCCGCTGACCACCGCCCCACACAGCGGCTATCAGCGGGTCGAGGCCGGCACCACCATCCTCATCGTCGATGCCGGGCGGCCGCCGCCTTCCGACTTCTCGACCGAGGCCCATGCCGGCTGTCTCTCCTTCGAGATGAGTTCCGGCCGCCAGCGGCTGATCATCAATTGCGGCATCCCCTTCTCCGGCTCGGGGCTGCGCCGTCTCGCCCGCACCACCGCCGCCCATTCGACCGTCACCCTCAACGACACGTCGCAATGCCGCTTCCTGACCCGCTCATGGATCGGCGACTGGCTCGGCGAGGCGATCGTCTCGGGCCCGACCCGGGTGCGGTCCGAGCGCGGCTTCGAGGGCGGCTCGACCGTGCTCATGCTCGGGCATAACGGCTATGCCAGCCGCTACGCGATCGTCCACGAGCGGCGCCTGGCGCTCTCCGATGCCGGCGACGTGCTGGAGGGTTCGGATTCCTTCCTGACCCCGTCCGGCAACCCGCTGACCCGCTCCGGCAAGGATGTCTTCGCCATCCGCTTCCACATCCATCCGAACGTCCGCGTCACCCAGAACGGGCGCAGCGTCACCCTCGAGATGGCCGACGGCGAGACCTGGGAATTTTCCACCGACGGCCCGACGGTCGAGATCGAGGAATCGATCCTGATGTCGAACACCCGGGGCAACCGCAGGACCTCGCAAATCGTCATCCACGGCCGCGCCCAGCACAATCCGGTGGTCGGCTGGCAGATGCAGCGCGTCTCGGTCGGCGGCAGGCGTCGCGCCCTCCCCGCACCCGGCCGCAGCGAGACGCCGGCCCGCAGCTGACCGGCAACCGCGTCGAATGACGGTCGATTCCGGCAAGGCGATTGGGGACAGGCGACGGGTCGCATTTGACCCGGCCGTGAATCGTGCTATCGGCCGGTCTTCGCCCACATCCAATCCCGCTTGGTGACCAATGGCCGTATCCCCGGCAAAGTTCGCGCCGCCCGACCTCGTTCCGGTCCGGCGCGCGCTGATCTCCGTTTTCGACAAGACCGGCATCATCGAGCTCGCCCGCAAGCTGAGGGCTCGCGGCGTCGAGATCGTTTCCACCGGCGGCACCCGCGCCGCCCTCGATGAGGCCGGCATCGCGGTCACCGACCTCGCCGAGACCACCGGATTCCCGGAGATCATGGATGGCCGGGTCAAGACGCT
>JAGRKY010000300.1 GCA_020442095.1 Bauldia sp. | reverse complement strand
TTGCCGACCTTTGCGCCGCCCCCGGCGGCAAGACCGCGACGCTCGCCGCCGCCGGCGCCGACGTCACCGCGGTCGATATCGCCCCGGCCCGCATGGAGCGCCTCGCCGCCAACCTCGCCCGGCTCGGTCTCGCAGCCCGCGCGGTGACCGCGGACCTCCTCGCCTGGCAGCCGGAGCAGCCCTTCGACGCGATCCTCCTCGACGCGCCCTGCACCGCGACCGGGACCATCCGCCGCCATCCCGACGCCGCCTGGCTGAAGCGGCCGGAGGATATAGCCAAGCTCGCCACCCTCCAGTCGCGGATGATCGACCGCGCCGTCTCCTGGTTGAAGCCCGGCGGCACGCTGGTCTACTGCACCTGTTCGCTGGAACCGGAAGAAGGCGAGCAACAGGTCGCCGCCGCCCGGCAGCGCCATGGATTCGAACCCCTCCCCGTCGAACCGGCGGAGATCGGTGGCCTTTCCGAAACCATCACCGCGGAAGGATATGTACGGACATTGCCCTGCCATCTTGCCGATGGAAACCCGCGCCTCGCGGGGCTCGACGGCTTCTTCATCGCCCGCCTCCGCCGGCGATGACGGCGCTGGCGGACACGGCCGACGGGACACGGACCGGAAACGCGTTCAATTGATTGAAATCTGCACTAGGGTGATAGTCCGCCAATCGCCCGTGATTCGGCGGATGGGGCAAGGGGTCGCCCGGGACTCTGGAGTGAATTGATGGCGATCGGATCGGCATCCGGTCAGGGTCGACAGATGCGCTTCGCCCTGAGCGCGTTCTCGCGCCAGGTTGCGTTCCGCTATCATGCCAGCGTCTTCTATCGCTGGCGCTATGCGAGCGGCGTCCCCGAGCGCCTGACGATCGCGCCGATCGACCTTCGCACCGCCGACCCGACCACCGCCCTCGACATCTATGCCGGCCGCTTCTTCTTCTCCGGCGAGGGCGTCGATGCCGATGGCTTTTCGATCTTCGAGGTCGATCCGCCGAGCGATGCCTGGCTGCGCGAGCTTCACGGCTTCGGCTGGCTCCGGCACCTGCGCGCCACCGACATGGCGATCTCGCGGTCGAACGCCCGCAGCCTCGTCGACGAATGGATCGCCCAGGGCAACCGCGCCGACCCGATCGCATGGGAGCCCGGCGTCGTCGCCCGGCGCATCATCTCGTGGCTGGCGCAGACCCCGCTGATCCTCGACGGCTGCGACCTGAATTTCTACCGGCGCTTCATGCGCTCGCTGACCAGGCAGGTCCGTTACCTGCGGCGCACCGCCTATGACGGTCCGCAGGGCCTGCCGCGGCTGCGCGTGATGATCGCGCTGACCTCCGCCGCCCTGTCGATGTCGGATCAGGACCGCTTCCTCAAGCAGGCGTCGAAATGGCTCGATCAGGAGCTCGTCCGCCAGGTGCTGCCGGACGGTGGCCATGCCAGCCGCAATCCGGTCGCCGTGCTCGAAGCCCTGCTCGACCTCCTGCCGCTCCGCCAGGCCTTCACCGCCCGCGGCCAGCAGCCCTCCCGCATCCTCCTGTCGGCGATCGACCGGATGATGCCGATGCTGCGCTACTTCCGTCAGGGCGACGGCGGCTTCGCCCGCTTCAACGGCGCCGGCGACACCCCCGCCGACCAGCTCGCCACCGTGCTCGCCTATGACGACGTCCGTGGCGCGCCGCTGACCAGCGCCCCGCATAGCGGCTATCAGCGGGTCGAGGCCGGCACCACCATCCTCATCGTCGACGCCGGGCGGCCGCCGCCCTCCGACTTCTCGACCGAGGCCCATGCCGGCTGCCTCTCCTTCGAGATGAGCTCCGGCCGCCAGCGCCTGATCGTCAATTGCGGCATCCCCTTCTCCGGCTCCGGTCTCCGCCGCCTCGCCCGCACCACCGCGGCCCATTCGACGGTGACGCTGAACGACACCTCGCAATGCCGCTTCCTCACCCGGTCATGGATCGGCGACTGGCTCGGCGAGGCGATCGTCTCGGGCCCGACCAAGGTGAGGTCCGAACGCGGCTTCGAGGGCGGCTCGACCGTCCTCAACCTCGGCCATAACGGCTATGTCAGCCGCTACGCGATCGTCCATGAGCGGCGGCTGGCGCTCTCCGACGCCGGCGACGTCTTGGAGGGCTCGGATTCCTTCCTGACGCCGTCCGGCAACCCGCTGACCCGCTCCGGCAAGGACGTCTTCGCCATCCGCTTCCACATCCACCCGAATGTCCGCGTCACCCAGAACGGGCGCAGCGTCACGCTCGAGATGGCCGATGGCGAGACCTGGGAATTCTCCACCGACGGGCCGAATGTCGAGATCGAGGAATCGATCCTGATGTCGAACACCCGCGGCAACCGCAGGACCTCGCAGATCGTCATTCACGGACGCGCCCAGCACAATCCGGTGGTCGGCTGGCAGATGCAGCGCGTCTCGGTCGGCGGCCGTCGCCGCGCCCTGCCGGCGCCCGGCCGCAGCGAAACCCCTGCCCGCGGCTGAGCCCCGGACGGCCATGCGGCGCTGACCGGTCGCATTTGACCGGGCGGGGAATCGTGCTATCCGCCGGTCTTCGCATCCATCCATTCCGTTGGTGACCAATGGCCGTATCCCCGGCGAAGTTCGCGCCGCCCGACCTCCTTCCCGTCCGGCGCGCGCTGATCTCGGTTTTCGACAAGACCGGCATCGTCGATTTCGCCCGCGCGCTTCGCGCCCGCGGCGTCGAGATCGTCTCGACCGGCGGCACCCATGCCGCCCTCGCCGCGGCCGGCGTCGCCGTCACGGATGTCGCCGACCTCACCGGGTTTCCCGAGATCATGGACGGCCGGGTGAAGACGCTGCATCCCTCCGTGCATGGCGGGCTGCTCGCCA
>JAGRKY010000299.1 GCA_020442095.1 Bauldia sp. | reverse complement strand
CCGAGCCGCTCTCGCCGACCAGCGCAACGATCTCGCCGCGGTTGATCGCGAGGGAGACGTCGTCGACCGTCGGTGGGCGTGCCAGATCGCCGAAACGGATGCTGAGCCGCTCGATGGCGACGAGAGGGATCACTGCCGGCGCGTTCATCGGCGCCTCGGGTCGAGCCGGTCGCGCAGCCAGTCGCCGAGGAGCGAGAAGCCGAGCACGGCGAGGAACAGCGCCGCGCCGGGAAAGACGAAGAGCCACCATTCGCCGGAGATGATGTAGCTCGCCCCCTCCGAGACCATGACGCCCCATTCCGGTGTCGGCGGCCGGATGCCGAGGCTGAGGAAGGAGAGGCCGGCGGCGTTGAGGATCGCCCAGCCCATGTTGAGCGAGGCCTGGACCATCAGCGGCGGCGCGAGGTTCGGCATGATGTGGAAGGCGACGGTGCGGACCGGGCCGACACCGGCGAGCCGCGCCGCCTCGACGAAGCCGGCGCCGCGGCGGCGGTTGACCTCGGTGCGCGTCTGGCGGGCATAGAGCGGCAGGTTGACGATCACCGTGGCGATGACGACGCTCGACACCGAATTGCCGAGCGCCGCGGCGATGCCGACCGCCAGCACGAAGAGCGGGAAGGCCATGATCGTGTCCATCAGCCGGCTGATCACCCGGTCCGTCCAGCCGCCGGCCCAGCCGGCGCCGGCACCGAGCGCCGTGCCGATGACCAGCGTCGCGATGACCGCGGTGAGCGCGATGCCGAGGTCCATGCGGGCCGAGACGACGACGCGGCTGAAGACGTCGCGGCCGAGCTGGTCGGTGCCGAAGAAATGGGTCCATGACGGCGGCTGGAGCGCGGCGGGCGGATCGGTCGCCACCGGGTCGTAGGGCACGATCGCCGGCCCGACGATCGCCATCAGCACGACGAGCGCGACGATCGCGAGTGCGATCGTGCCGCTGAGGCCGCGAAGCCGGAACCCGCCGGCCGGACGAAGGACCGCGTCAGACATCGAAGCGCACCTTCGGGTCGAGCAGGCCGACCGCGATGTCGATGATCATGTTGAGGATGAGGTAGAGGAACGCCATGGCGAGGACGAAGCCCTGCACCGGCGCATAGTCCGAGGCGAGCACCGCGTCGATCGCATAGGCGCCGATGCCCGGCCAGCCGAAGACCTTCTCGACCAGCACGCTCGCGCCGAGCATGAATGAGAAGACGATGCCCGCGGTGTTGAGGACCGGCACCACGGCATTGCGGAACGCATAGGTCCACAGCACCTTGCCCCTCGGCAGGCCGGCGGCGCGGGCGGTCCTGACATAGTCGCTGCCGAGCACCTCGATCATCGTCGCGCGGGTGATGCGGGCGAGTGGTCCAAGCCCGAAGAGGCCGAGGGTGATCACCGGCAGGGCGAGCTGGGCAAGCACCGCGCCGAGAGTCTCCCAGTCGCCGGCAAGCGCCGAGTCGATCACCCAGAAACCGGTGATCTCGACCGGCGATGAATAGAAGATCTCGAGCCGGCCAAGCGGCGCCGGCGCCCAGCCGAGGATGTAGTAGAAGACGAAGACGAGGAGCAGTCCGAGAAAGAAGGTCGGGATCGCCTGGCCGGCGGTCGAGACGAAGCTGCACAGCCCGTCGACGAGGCCGCCCGGGCGAAGGGCTGCGCCGATGCCGAGCGGCACGCCGAAGCCGATGGCGAGGATCAGAGCGCCGAAGGTCAGTTCCAGCGAGGCCGGCAGCCGGTTGCGGAGATCGTCGGTCACGGTCTGGCCCGACATCAGCGAGTTTCCGAGATCGCCCTGCGCCAGCCCCTCGATATAGACGAGGAACTGCTCCGGCACGCTGCGGTCGAGGCCGAGGCGGTGGCGGGTCTGCTCGATCGATTCCGGTGTCGCGGTCGGCCCGGCGAAATAGACGGCGGGGTCGCCGGGCAGGAGCCGGGTCAGCGCGAAGGTCACCACGATGATGCCGATCAGGGTCGGTATCGCCGACAGAAGGCGCATCAGGATCAGCCGCATTGCCGATCTGTCCTGATGCCGAGGATTGCCCGTTGCATGTCCATTCCCGTCAGTTCATGCCGATGGCATGAGAGTCCGGCGCTTGCCGAACCGTGAAAAAACTAGCAAATTCGGTGCCACCGCGCGGGTCTCTGGATTGCGGCCGGATCCCGACAGGCCGGGGTGCCTCAAGCGGGCGCCGATTGATCTTCATTTGTGCACATAGCATGATTTTACTGCATGTCATGTGTTCGTGGCGTGGGGGCCCTGCGACCTTGCGCGGTGGAAGATCCCGGATTGCCTCGGTTTTGCGGTGCCCGTCGAGCGATGGCACGACGCTTGCCTACCAGTCATGTTGTGAATTCAGTGCACGCAGACGGCGCGCCGCCGTGACATAGAGGAGAAATGCTCGTGTTTCCGCCAAGACTTCGTTCCGACGGAATCCTCCGTCTCCTTGCCGCCGCAGCGACATCGGCTGCGCTCGGCATTGCCTCGACCTCCCTCGCCGCGGCCGCCGACAGCCGCGCCGAAACCCTGATCATCGTCACCGAGGAAGGCCCCTCCACCCTCGACATCGATGCGGCCAATGCCAATGTCGAAACCCACGGCGCCTCGTGGAACACCTATGACCGGCTGATCACCCATGCCCGCATCCAGCTCCCCGACGGCAGCTGGACCTACGACTACACCACCTTCGAGCCGGAGCTCGCCACGAGCTGGGAGCTCGGCGACGACGGCAAGTCGGTGACCTTCCATCTTCGCGAGGATGCGACCTTCCATGACGGGCGTCCCGTCACCGCCAACGACGTCAAGTGGTCCTTCGACCGCGCGGTCGCCGTCGGCGGCTTTCCGGCGATCCAGATGGGCGCCAGCGAGATGACCTCGGCGGACCAGTTCGTCGTGATCGACGATCACACCATCCAGGTCAATTTCCCGAAGCCCAACAAGTTGATCCTCCCCAACCTCGCCGTTCCGATCGCCAAGATCGTCAACTCGGAGCTCGCCAAGGAGCATGCGACTGCCGACGATCCCTGGGCGCTCGACTGGGTGGGCAAGAACGACGCCGGCGGCGGCGCTTACATGGTCGAGAGCTGGAAGCCCGGCAGCGAGATCGTGTTCGCGCGCTTCGACGACTGGAAGTCCGGCCCGCTGCCTTACTTCAAGAAGGTGATCAGCCGGCAGATTCCCTCGGCCGGCACCCGGCGTGCCCTGCTCGAGCGCGGTGACGCCGATCTCTCCTTCAACCTGCCGCCGAAGGACTTCTCGGAGCTGGTCGACCAGGATGGCCTGACCATCATCGGCACGCCGGTCGACGCGGAGCTCCTCTACATCGACCTGCTGACCACCAAGCCGCCCTTCGACAACGTCAAGGTCCGCCAGGCGGTCGCCTATGCCATCCCCTACCAGGCGATCCTCGACACCGCTCTCTACGGACGCGGCAAGGGCATGTTCGGCGGCCCGGAAAAGGTCACGACGACCGACTGGCCGCAGCCGTCGCCCTATACGACGGACCTCGAGAAGGCGAAGGCGCTGCTGGCCGAAGCCGGCTATCCCGACGGCTTCAAGACGACGCTCTCCTACGACGTCTCGACGGCCTCGACCCGCGAGCCGATCGCGCTCCTCGTCCAGGACAGCCTCAAGAAGATCGGCATCGAGGTCGAGATCGAGAAAATCCCGGGCGCCGACTGGTACACGCGGCTCGCCAAGAAAGACATGCCGATGGACATCATGAGCTTCAAGGCATGGCTCAACTACCCGGACTACTACTTCTACTGGACCTATGACGGCGTGAACAATTCCGTCTTCAACTCGATGGATTACGTCAATCCGGAGATGGACGGGCTGATCGCCGCGGCGCGGTTCGAGGCCGATCCGGAGAAATACGCGGACGAGGTCAAGGGCTTCATCCAGATCGCCTTCGACGAGGTTCCGCGCATTCCGCTGGTCCAGGATTTCCGCGATGTCGCCATGCAGAAGGACATCAAGGACTACACCTACTGGTTCCACCTGGTGCTCGACTTCCGCCAGCTGACGCGGGCGACGGACTGACGCTCCGGCCGCGGCTCGGGGCACCGAGCCGCGGCCATCCCTGCCTGCCCAAGGGCGGCATCCGCCATCCCGAGAAAAGAAAAATGGTCTCCAACCAACTCGTCGGCCTGGACGCCGTCACGCTTGCCGGCCTCGTCAGGGAGAGGTCGGTGTCGCCGGTCGAAACCACGGCGGCGGCGCTTGGCGCGATGGAGGAGCTCGACCCGACGCTCCATGCCTTCTGCACCCCGGCGCCGGAGCAGGCCCTCGCCGCGGCCCGCGCGCTGGAGGCCCGCATCCTCGCCGGGGAGGATCCCGGTCCGCTCGCCGGCGTCCCCGTCGGCATCAAGGACCTGGTCCTTGCCCGCGGAATCCGCACCACCTTCGGCTCCCGCCTCTACGGAGACTTCGTTCCCGAGGTCGACGACGTGGCGGTCGAGCGGTTGCGCGCCGCCGGCGCCATCGTCCTCGGCAAGACCAACGCCGCCGAGTTCGGCTATGGCGGCATCGGCCATAACCCGCTCTTCCCGACCACCCGCAATCCCTGGGACCTCGCCCGGACGCCGGGCGGCTCCAGCGCCGGCTCGGCCGCGGCCGTGGCGGCGGGCATCTGCCCGGTGGCGCTCGGCAGCGACGGTGGCGGCTCGGTCCGCCTTCCGGCCGCCTTCACCGGCCTCGTCGGCATCAAGCCGACCATGGGCCGCATTCCGCTCTGGCCCGGCTGCCGCGACGAGACGCTGCCCGGGGCCTCGGGGTGGGAATCGATCGAGCATTACGGCCCGCTGGCACGGACCGTCGCCGATGCCGCGCTGTTCCTGTCGGTGGTCGCCGGCCCCGATCCGCGCGACCGTTTCTCCCTTCCCGACGAGGGCGTCGGCTGGAATGACGCGGTGACCGAGCCGCCGCCGCCGTCGCTCCGCATCGCCTGGTGCCCGCGCTGGGCGGACCTTCCGGTCGAGCCGGAGGTGGCGGCCCTCGGCGAGGCGGCGGCGCATCGGCTGGCGGAAGGGATCGGCGCGACGATCGAGACGACGGCCTCGCCCTTCGGCGATCTGATCGATGCCGACCGCGCGATCATCGCGCTTGAAACCGACCTCAGTGGCATGAGGCTGCTCGCGGCCGGCCGCGAAGCGGACCTCTCGCCCTCCGTCCGGTCGCTGCTTGCGAGGAGCTGGAGCGCGGACGAATTCACCGATGCCGTGACCGCGCGGAAGGGCGCGGTGAACGCGATGATACGCTTCATGGCCGACTACGACCTCCTCCTGACGCCGACGGCGCCGCTCGCCGCTTTCCCGATCGATCGCGACGGACCCGGCGAGATCGATGGCGTCGCCGTCGCCGACGACGCCTGGTCGCCGTGTCTTTATCCGGCGAACCTCACCGGCCAGCCCGCGGCCAGCGTGCCCGCCGGCTGGACCGAAGCCGGGTTGCCGGTCGGCCTGCAGATCGTCGCCCGGCGGCTTGACGATCGTCTGGTGCTGCAGGCCTGTGCCGCCTTCGAGCGCCTGATGCCGTGGCAGGACAGGCATCCGCCGATATCCGTTTGGGACATGTCCGGCTGAACGGGCCGCGCATGCCGGGCCCGGGCTTCGCCTGAGTCCACGCGGCTGCTGGTGACTCCGCGGGTTTTGGCGCGGTCCCGTCCCGCCTCATCCCCGAAAAATCCGATTCGGACAAATACGTCAAAATCCGGTGCGGGCGGTTTTGCTACCGTCCGGCCGGTCAGCAGGTTCGCTTGCCGGCGGGTGCGGCTGCATTTGCCGGCCTGTGCTGGCGCGCTAGTTCGGAAAGGCACCAGGGTGAGCGCGGGGTCTTTGAGTTAGGAAGCGTCTTCGCGCGTCTGGAGTTGGTCGACGCGATGACGCCTGCGCGCGACCGGATGGGTGCCTGTATCGAAGAACCAAGATTGAAGCAGATGAGCAAAGAACACACAGCGCTGATCGTCGGGGCTACCGGCCTGTCCGGGAGCTATGCCGGGAGACTTCTCAAGGAAGACGGCTGGACGGTCGTCACCCTGTCGCGCAGCGACGTCGATCTGCCGTGGTCCGATCGTCACATCGCCGCCGACCTTACCGATGCTGCGGCCACCGCGGCCGCGCTCGAGCGTGCCTCGGATGTGACCCATGTCTTCTATTGCACCTGGTCGCGCGAGGCGAACGAGGACGAGAATGTCCGCGTCAACGCCCTGATGATCCGCAATCTCTTCGACGGGCTCGCCGGCGCGCCGATCCGCCATGCCGCCCTGGTCACCGGCCTGAAGCACTATCTCGGCTCCTTCGACGACTATGCGAAGGTCAAGCCCTACACGCCCTTCCTCGAGTCGAGCCCGCGGCTGCCGGGGCCGAACTTCTACTACGCCCAGGAAGACGTGCTGTTCGAAATGGCCGAGAAGCGCGGCTTCACCTGGTCGGTGCACCGCCCGCATACGATGATCGGCTTCGTCATCGGCAACGCCATGAACATGGCGGTGACGCTCGCTGTCTATGCCTCGATCTGCAAGGAGACGGGCCGGCCTTTCGTCTATCCCGGCTCGCCGGAGCAGTATAACGCCGTCACGGACGTTTCCGATGCGCGGATACTGGCCGAGCAGCTGCATTGGGCGGCGACCGATCCCGATGCCGCGAATACCCCGTTCAACATCGTCAACGGCGACGTGTTCCGCTGGACATGGCTCTGGGCGCAGATCGCAGACTATTTCGGTCTCGAGGTTGGCGCCTATCCGGGCCATCCGACGCCGCTGGAAGAGCAGATGGCCGACGCGCCCGCGATCTGGGCCGGCATCGTCGAAAAGCACGGCCTCCAGGACATCCCGGTGACGCGCCTGGCGTCATGGTGGCACAGCGACGCCGATCTCGGCCGGACGCTCGAATGCTTCACCGACATGACCAACAGCCGGGTGCGGGGCTTCGCGGCCTATCAGCAGACGCCCAGGAGCTTCTTCGACGTCTTCGACGAGCTGCGCGCGCAGCGGATCATCCCGTCCTGACCCTGAATCAAGAGGATCGATCCGTGCAGTTCCTTCGCCTCGACCGAATATCAGCCAGCCAGCCGGGCTCTGCCAGGGAAGCGCGAGCATGACCGAGCCCGTGCGGATCGCCCTCGTCGGCCTCGGCTGGTGGGGCAGGAAGATGCTCACCGTTCTTCAGGAAGCGCCGGAGGACATCCGCGTCGTGCGCGCGGTCGAGCCGAATGTCGAGGCGGCGCAGGCGCTCTGCGACGAAAACGGCGTCCCGCTGACGGCCGACTATGCCGACGCCCTGTCCGATCCGGATGTCGAGGCGGTGGTGCTGGCGACGCCGCATTCCCTGCATGGCGCCCAGATCGAAGCGGCCGTCGCCGCCGGCAAGCACGTCTTCTGCGAAAAGCCTCTGGCGCTGACCAGGGCCGGCGCCGAGAAGGCGGTGGCGCTCTGCCGCGACGCGGGGCTGGTGCTCGGCATGGGCCACGAGCGGCGCTTCGAGCCGCCCGTCGCCGAGCTGCTCGCCAGGGCCGATTCCGGCGAGCTCGGGCGCATCCAGCAGATCGAGGCGAATTTCAGCCACGACAAGTTCCTGTCGCTCGACCGCGGTAACTGGCGCCTGCAGGGCGACCAGGCGCCCGCCGGCGGGATGACCGCCACGGGCATCCATCTCCTCGACCTGTCGGTCAGGCTGCTCGGCGCCGCGGAAAGCGTCTGGTGCGTCTGCGAACAGCTCTCCTCCGACCTGCCGCAGGGCGACACGGTCGCCGCCTTCGTCAAGTTCCGCGACGGCGGCACGTCATACGTTTCGGCTTCCCTGGCCAATCCGTTCATATCGCGCTTCGCCGTCTTCGGCTCGAAGGGCTGGATCGACATCCGCGACAAGGCGCATGTCGAGTCGCCGGACGGCTGGGTCGTGACCTCGGCCATGGCCGGTGGCCCGATCACCACGGTGGAGGTTCCGCCGGCCGAGCCCGTCAAGGACAACCTCGTGGCATTCGCCCGCGCCGTCCGCGGCCGGCAGGCCTACCCGATCACCGGGGAACATCTCGTCAACAACATCGCGCTGCTCGAAGCGGTTTTCGTGTCCGCCCTGAGCGGCAAGCTGGAAGCAGTCGCCTGAGTCATTGGTCTGTATTTGGGAGGGAATGATGAAAACCCTGATATTCGACGAGCCGAACAAGCCGGTCGTCACGCAGGTTCAGTCGCCGAGCATCGACGAGAACCAGGTTATGATCCGGTCGCGCCGCGTCGGGATCTGCCACTCGGACTATGAGCTGCTTGCCGGCCAGTACATCATTCCGATCTCCTATCCCGTCACCCCCGGCCACGAGTGGGTCGGCGAGGTGGTCGAGGTCGGCAAGAACGTCACCAGCCTCGCTCCCGGCGACCGGGTGGTGGGCGAATGCGTCATCCAGACGCCCGAGCGGATCCATCATTTCGGCTTCTCGATGGACGGTGCCGATCGCGAATATTTCGCCGCCCGTCCCGAATGGCTGCACAAGCTGCCCGACGCGGTCGACGACTCGAAGGGCGCCCTGATCGAGCCCTTCACCTGCGGCTATTACGCGGTGATGCGCCACGGCGGCGTCAATGCGTCCGACACCGTCGTGGTCTCTGGCGGCGGAACCATCGGCCTGGTGTCGGCGGCAGCCGCCATCGGCATGGGGGCCCGGGTGATCGTCGTCGATCCGGTGCCGCTGCGCCGCGAAATCGCGATGCGTCTCGGCGCCGATGCGACCGTCGATCCGTTGGCGGGTGATCCGATCGAGGCCGTGACCGAGATCACCAAGGGCGGCGCCGACCTCGTCGTCGAGGCCGCCGGCCATTCGTCCTCGCTGGCCAATGTCTTCGACTATGTTCGTCCCGAAGGCGATGTCTCCATGGTCGGCATCAATATCGGCCACAAGTTCCCGGTCGAACTCGGCAAGATCCAGATCAAGGACCTGAACGTCCGCGGCTGCATCGGATCGCCCGGCGTCTGGCCGGCAGCGATCCGCTTCCTCGAGCGGACGGGCATGGATCTGTCGCCGATCCAGACGCACAGCTTCGCGCTGGATGACGCGCTCGAGGCTTTCGAGCTCGGCAAGCAGCCGGACAAGGCCGTAAAGGTGACGCTCGAGATCGCCTGAGCGGAGAGGGGAACCAACCCCGGGGAGGAAGATGAGCGAGTCCCGCCGTCCATTTCGGCTGCCGGTAACACGCGAGCTGGCCACGGTCGTGCTTTCGACCGTGGTGCTGATTCTCCTCAGCCTCGTCTTCGCGCCGTCCAGCGTCGCCTATGGCGCGCTGTCGGGCTCTCTGCCCTTCGCGGCGATCCTGGCGATCGTCGGGCTCGGCCAGATGCTGGTCGTACAGCAGGGCGGCTTCGATCTCTCCGTGCCCGGCGGCGTTTCGCTCGCCGTCGTCATCTCGACCCATATCCCGGGCGGCAACGATGCCCAGCTGCTGCCCGCGGTCCTGATGGCCATCGCCTGCGCGCTCGCCGCGGGAGTCGTCAACGGCCTGCTGGTCGGCTTCCTGCGGCTGAACGCGATCGTCGCGACGATCGGCATGAATGCCCTGCTTTATGGCGGCGTCTTCGCCGTCTCCGGCGGCGTGCCGCGGATCACCACCGATCTTCTCAGGTCGATCGCCAACGGCCAGACATTCGGCATCGCCAATTCGGTCCTTATCGCCATCGCGGTCCTGGTGATCGTATCCATCGTGATGAAGAAGACGGTCGTTGGCCGTCGGTTCGAGGCGATCGGCGCGAATCCGCTGGCCGCCCGCGCCATAGGCTTGCGCACCCGCCTCTACCAGATGATGGCGTATGTCCTGGCGCAGCTCCACTACTGCCTCGCCGGGCTCCTCATCGCCGGCATCACCAGCGAGCCCACCGCGTGGCAGGGCGATCCGCTGCTGCTTCCTTCGGTGGCGGTGGTGGTTCTCGGCGGGACGTCGCTTCTCGGCGGCCGCGGCTTCCCCGTGTCCACCGTGATCGCCGCCTTCTTCCTCAACCAGCTCAGTCAATTCGCGCTTTCTGTCGGCCTGCCCTATTCGGCCCAGACGATCATCCAGGCGCTGGCGCTTGGATTTGGCATCGCCGTCTATTCGCTGCGATGGACCAAAGTGAAGAAGTTATTCTTACCTACCAAGGAGGGAAATCATGCAAGTGTCGTTCAATAAAATGCACGTCCTGGCGGCCGCTGCGGCTGCTGCCGTGACGTTCGGCGGTTCCGCCGCCATGGCCGCGGACACACCGTCCTGGTGCGGCCCCAACAAGGCCTCCGTCGCGCTGCTCGACGGCTTCGGCGGCAACAGCTGGCGCCAGATCACGACGGCTTCGGCGCGCGAGGAAGCGCTGAAATGCCCGAGCATCACCAGCGTCGAATATGCCGACGGCCAGGGCAACACCCAGAAGGCCATCTCGGACATCAAGGCGATGGCCGCTCGCGGCGTCAACGCCCTCGTCGTCTTCGGCGATGCCGGCAAGGCGGTCCTTCCGGCCGTGACCTCGGTCTACAAGGCCGGCACCGTGGTCATCCCCTATCGCGTCGATATCGGCGGCGAGGCAGGGGTGAACTACAACAAGTGGATCGGCGCTTCCTTCGTCAATGACGGCGAGAACTGGGCGCGCTGGATCCAGGAGATCCTGCCCGATGGCGGCAAGATCCTGTTCGTCAGCGGACCGGCGGGCAACAGCCAGGGCCTCGACGAACTGAAGGGCATGAAGAACGTCCTCGACGACAAGTATGTCTTCGTCAATCCGGAGCCCTTCGCCGTCACCAACTGGGACCCGGCGCTGACCCAGCAGGTCCTCACCGCCGAGATCTCGAAGAACCCCGACATCGACGTCATCGTCTCCGACTTTGGTCCGTCGCTGGTCGGCGCGCTGCCGGCCTTCGAGAAGTTCAACAAGTCGATCCCGGCGCTTGCCACTTCGGACGGCAACTCGCTCGGCTGCTTCTGGACGAAGAACCACGAGGCCAATCCGGACTTCAAGCTGTTCACCGTCGCGACCGGCAATGACAATGCCCGCCTCGCCATGCAGTGGGCAGTCGCTCTGGCGACCGGCGGCGAAACCCCGGCCGACGAGGTCTTCAAGGCGCCGATGTTCGAGAACTCGGTGACCGGCGAGCCTCACCCGGTGCAGTGCCGCGAGGACCTGCCCGGCGCGATCTACCTGTCGTCCGAGCTGTCGGCCGACGCCCAGACCGCGATCATCAACCAGTAGCCAAACCGGTTTCCCCGGCGGGTATCATCCCGCCGGGGAAACCATTCAGGACTGACCCGATAGGTGACTTGGAAATGGGCGACATGACGGGGGCTGTCGAGGAGACGGGCGTGGATGCCGGTGGCCCGGCGGATGGTTCCGCCCATGGCGCCGTGACGATCCGGCTGTCGAATATCTCGAAGCACTTCGCGGGCGTCTATGCGCTTTCGGATGTGAGCGTCGAGTTCTATGCCGGTGAAGTCCACGCCATCCTTGGCGAGAACGGGGCCGGCAAATCGACCCTGATGAACATCATCTCGGGCGTGCTGCAGCCCGACCGCGGTGAAATCACCTTCGGCGGCAAGGATGTCTCGCCGCTGTCTCCGGAATCGGCGGCGTCCCTCGGCATCGCCATCTCCTACCAGCATCCCGCGATCCTCGACGACCTGTCGGTCATCGAAAACCTCCAGGTCGGGTTGCCGGATTCCCTTTTTGCGGGGCGCTCAGCGCGGCAGGTCGCCCGCGAGATCCTCGACCGGGTCGGCCTGCATGTGCCGTTGCAGGCGCGATGCGACACCTTGACGGTGGCGCAGACGCAGCTGCT